>NZ_MQTZ01000041.1:300000-544817 GCF_001939115.1 Leptolyngbya sp. 'hensonii'
CGTTGCTTAGCAAACGATCGATGTCCACAGTCATGGGCAATGACGAAGAAACCGGTCAGGGCGGTGCCTGCAAAAATCCAGGCGAAGGGGAGAAGAAACCAGGGAGCGGCTGCAATCCCGATATATCCCAAGCAAACTGCCAAAACACTGAGCAGAACAGTAGTCCAGGCTTTTCTGGGACTTTTCTGAAAGCACTCCTGAGGGAGCGTTTTGATCACATCTTTCAGTTGAAAATCACTATCGACTGAAGGAATCGAAGCGTTTGCGAACTTTTCCGTCGTTGCAGTCATGTACTAAGGTCCAAATCTCCATGAAGGGATGAGTAGTCTTTGCCACACAAACCCATGGCAAATCCTGCCAGTCTCACCGAGGCAATGGCAGAGTAAACTTGCTGTACGCTTGTGTGAATACTTTGTGCTGTTCTTTACTTTCTGCTCTTAAAGTGGTAATGCCCGAAATCTACCGCATCAGAGCATTCATAAACTTTTACATTTATACCACGGAATTTGAATGGTTATGGTCCAACTGACATTCGATCGCCTTGCCACCACACTCCAATCAGCATGCCAGTCTGGAGAGCACTTTACCCTCAGATTGGCCAGTGAGCAGAGTCAGTTTACCCGCTTCAATCGGGCTAGGGTGCGTCAGACCGGTTGGGTGAATGATGGGAGCCTGACCCTGTATCTGATGCGAGAGGGTCGCACGGGTTTCCGGGAGTTCCCTTTTACTGGCAACTGGGAAATCGATTGGCCCCAGGTGGATGAAGCAATGGCACAACTCCGCCAGGAACTTCCTCAATTGCCCGTAGACCCCTATCAGGTTCTGCCCCTGGGCAAAACTAACAGTCAGGCCGTGCATCAAGGAAAGCTTCTGGCCCCTGATGCCGTGGTACCAACCCTATTGCCCTGGGTTGCCGATCTGGATTTCACCGGCATCTACGCTGCTGGGACCTTGATGCGGGGATATGCCGATTCTGCGGGACAGAAGCACTGGTTCTCGACGGATTCCTACAGCCTGGATTACTCCCTATTTACGCCAGAGGGTCAGGCTGTGAAGGGAACTCTGGCCGGAGGAGATTGGGATGGGGCTGCTTGTGAGGCCCGGTTGCAGGATTCCAGGGTCCAGCTCGCCTTACTCTCCCGATCGGTCCGATCGGTGGCGCGGGGGCAGTATCGTACTTACCTGGCACCGGCAGCCGTAGCCGATCTGGTGGGAATGCTCTCCTGGGGCGGAGTGAGCGAGGCGGCTCTGCAACAGGGCAGCAGTTGCCTGGGAATTTTGCGGCGGGGGGAGAAGCAATTGTCTCCCCTGTTTTACCTGGATGAGAACTTTGAGTCGGGGCTGGTACCCCGGTTCAATGAGTTTGGAGAAGTGGCTCCCCTGGAATTGTCCCTGATTGAGGCAGGGCAATTGAAGCAGACATTGATCAGTTCCCGGACGGCCCGGGAATATGGCCTGACGCCCAATGGGGCGGCTGGTGGGGAATGGTTACGATCGCCCCAGATCAGGCCGGGTCACCTGGCTCCTGACCAGATTCTGCCGACCCTGGGAACAGGGCTCTACGTCTCGAACCTGCATTATCTGAACTGGAGCGATCGGCCCACAGGGCGGATTACGGGAATGACGCGCTATGCCTGTTTCTGGGTGGAAGAGGGAGAGATGGTGGGGCCGATCGAGAATCTTCGGTTTGATGACAGCCTGTATCGGTTTTGGGGCGAAAACTTGCTGGCTTTGACCGATTACCAGGAATTCATCCCCAATATTGGCACCTATGGGAGCCGGGAAGCAGGAGGAGTTCAGGTTCCGGGGATGATTGTGGAGGGTCTGACTTATACGCTGTGACTGGGAAGTTCATCTTTTTGCAGGGGACCAGCCCCTTGCACCCCTGCTGGAGGACAACCCGCGTCCGACCAAACTGCTCTGCAAAATTTGACCGTTGCTGTGGGTAAAAACAGAACCTTTCTGGCAAAGCGTCTTTTAAGAATTTTGAACTTTGAACTTTAAATTTTTGAACCCCTTCAGGAGTAGATTTGTAGTAACTCAACTCTGCCAGGGAGCTTCAACCCTATGCTTGCCTACGTTCTGGCTTTAGCCGTTGGTTTTGGTAGCTTTGCCCTCTATATGGCTGCCTTCTTCTACCCGGAAGTTCACCGGAAGCAGGATTTTATCTGGAGTGGTGTAGGGCTGTTCTATGCCCTGGTGCTGTGGGTCTGTGCAGGCCAGATTAGAGGGGGCCTGCTGTTGGGACAAACAGCCAGTGTGGCACTTCTGGGCTGGTTGGGTTGGCAGACTCTGAAACTGCGCTGGGAACTGACGGCCCCAGAACAACGGACAGTGCCAGAACAGGGGTCTTTTGTGTTGCAGCTAGGCGATCGGGCCCAGTGGCTGGTGGCAACCCTGGCCGGGATTTTCTCAACCCGAAGCTCACCCTCCGCTGAAAAGCCCGTCGATTGGCGGCGAGAGGATTTCCTGCCGGAGCGTCCTGCAACCCAGGAACTGCCAACTCCAGTAGATGCCGTTCCCCTTGTGGAGGTACCGCCGGATGTGGCTCCGGCTGAGTCTGAACTGACAGAGGCTGAAGTGGATGCAGCCCTGGATGACCTGGGAGAACCAGGGGAGCCAGAGATGTTCTCGGAATCGACTCCCGCCGCTGCTGAGACTCCAGTCCCAGTCCCTACTTCCAGCCCCAAAATGGCAGCAACGGCCAGTCCCCTGGAAACCGCCAGGGAAATTCTGAACAGCCTGCGGTTAGGCGGCGTGCAGTTGTTCCGCAACTTGACCGGGCGCAAACCCAAGCGACCCACGATCGTTCTCGATCGCACCCCCTCTAGCTCGGCAGCCTCACCCACAGAGGATTGGGAGGAAGAACCAGAACTGGCCTCACCTGAAATAATTGCAACCCCTGTGGAACCAGCGGAGGATGTGGTTATCCTGATGGAGGAAAGCATCAGCGTCACGGTGGTTGAACTGGAAGCAGAATCAGTTAGCCCGCCTGCAGAATCAGTCAGCGCGGTTATCACGCCGGAAGTGACCGAACCCGAAGCCGATGAACCTGAAGCCATCAGTCCAGAGATGCCACCAGAAGTCTCCACTGTTGTCGTTGCACCGGAGACAAAACTGGAGAATCTGGATGTAGAAGCGGAAGCATCCGCTCCCGATCTCCCGGACCTTACAGGCCCCTCTCCCGATCTCCCAGAATTCCTGGAACTCTTCGGCCCCGATACCCCCGACCCAGGGGATACCCCAGAATCTCCTACATCCACAACAGAGGATTCCAAACCAGAAGAACCCACCCCATAGTGGAGGCATTGCCTGCAATGCTGCCATCCTTGCAACGCCCCTATTCCTGCATCTCAGATTCGAGCGTTGCAAGGAATGAGAATTAAATAACACCGATAAACTTCTGCTTGCCCTCACCCCCCTGCCCCCTCTCCCGCCGGGAGAGGGGGAGGGGTTGGGGGTTGGGGGTGAGGGCTGAAAATCTCGGAGTTATTAAATCCACGATCCAAGTAACACCTGGGCAAAAAATATGGGCTAAATGATTGACTTTTGTGATCAAATCCCCATATCTCAAGCAAGACAGGGAAAATGACAGGTAAAGGCAAGCAATTTCCTTCCAAATTTGATGCCTATGAATACCGTAGAAGAGTTGTTTAATCAGGGATTAGCCAGGGTTCAGAAAGGGGATTACGAAGGGGCAATTCAGGATCTGACCAGGGCGCTGGAACAGTCTCCCCGGTTTATTGGAGCCTATCTGAATCGTGGCAAAGTCTACCTGGAGTTGGGAGACTATCGGCAAGCCATAGCAGATTTCGACCAGGTACTCCATCTGAGTCCTAAGGTGGCGGAGGTGTACCTACATCGGGGGATGGCCCACGCTGAACTGGGAGATCAGAGCCAGTCTCTGCAGGATTTGGATATGGCCCTAAAACTGCAGCCCCGATCGGCATCCGTCTATGTGCAACGGGGGATCGTCCGATCGAAATTACGAGACAAAAAAGGAGCTCTAGAGGATTTTGATCAGGCCTTGCTCTTGAGTGAAAATTCTGTTCTGGCCTATGTGCAACGAGGGATCGTCCGATCGGAGTTGGGTGATTGGGCTGGGGCGATGGAAGACTTTAATCGGGCGATCATAATCAGCCCCAACTCAGTGCTGGCCTATGTGCAACGGGGGATTCTCCAGGCAGAACGGGGCAATCGGGAGGCAGCCATTCGTGATTTTGATCAAGCCCTGGAAATTAGCCCCAAGACGTTACTGGCTCGGGTACAGCGGGGAGCAGTGCGAGCAGAGTTGGGCGATCGGGTTGGAGCTCTGGAAGATTTCGATCAGGCCCTTCAGCTCAATCCTCACTCAGTTACACTCTATATCCAGCGGGGCATGGCGCGATCCATCCTCCAGGACAGGCCTGGAGCAATTGCGGATTTCCAGCAGGCACTCCAACTCAATCCCCATTCGGTGCAAGCCCATTTACAACTGGGGATGATTCGCGCCGAATTGGGTGATCAGCCTGGGGCAATTGCGTCCTTTAATCAGGTCCTGCAACTCAGTCCCCGATCGGTGTCGGCTTACATTCAGCGGGGAATTGTGCAGTCCAATTTGGGGGACAAGCAGGCTGCCCTGGAGGATTTTGACCGAGCAGTGCAACTGGACCCCCATGCTGCTGGGGCGTACCTGAATCGAGGGATGGTTCATATTGAACTGGGGAATGGGCAGGAAGCAATTGCAGATTTCGATCGGGTTCTGGAAATTGACCCCCAAAACGCCACGGCCTATCTGGATCGGAGTGCCGTGCGGTTTGAGCTGGGCGATCGGATCGGAGCCCTGGAGGATTTCAACCAGGCTCTGCAAATTTATCCCGATCGGGCAGCGGCCTATCTGCAACGGGGGGTTGTTCGGGCTGAACTGGGGGATAAGCGGGAAGCACTAGAGGACTTTAATCGGGTGTTGCGAGCCAATCATCACTCGGAGACAGCCTACCTGAAACGGGGCCAGGTCCGGGCCGAGTTGGGCGATCGCGAGGGGGCGATCGCAGATTTCAATCATGTGCTGGACCTTGACCCCCATTCAACGACGGCTTACCTCAATCGAGGGACGATTCGGGCACAGATGGGAGATGACCAGGGGGCGATCGCGGATCTCAATCATGTGCTAGACATTGATCCTCATTCGACCATGGCTTTGATCGAGAGCAGCGCCCTGCGGATTGAATTGGGGGACGAATCCGGAGCCCTGGAGGATTTCAACCAGGCCCTGCAAATTAACCCCAATCCAGCCGGAGCTTACCTCAATCGCGGGATTATCTTTCAGAAAATTGGAGATCGAGAGCGGGCAGCTCTGGATTTTGAACAGGCCCTGCAGAATAATCCCGAAACTGCCACAGCCCATCTTCACCTGGGGCTGCTTCATGCCGAGCAGGGAGCCCAGAAGATGGCGCTGGAGGATTTTGCCCAGGAATTGCAACTCAATCCCCATTCTGTTTCAGCCTATCTCCATCGGGGGCAGGTACGATTCGAACTGGGAGATGCGGAAGGCGCGATCGCTGACTTTGACCAGCTCTTGCAGTTCAGTCCCCACTCCGTCATGGCCTATCTCAGTCGGGGGATCGTGCGAATTGAATTGGGAGCCTTGCAGGGGGCCATTGACGACTTCGATCGGGTGATTCAAGTGAGTCCCCACTCTGCGGCTGCCTATCTGCAACGGGGACTGGCCAAAACCCGGCAGGGGGATGAAGAAGGAGCCGCCGCAGACTTCCAGCGGGTACTGAGATCGGAACCCAGCTCAGCCGAGGATTACTATATTCGAGGTCTGGCTCGGGCTCAACTGACTGACCAGAAGGGGGCTCTGGACGATCTGACCCATGCGCTGCAGATGAATCCCTGGTTGCTGGCCGCTGGGGTAGAGCGGGGCATCTTGCAGGCCCAACAGGCAGAACAGGTTCCGGAGGAGCAGTTCCTTTATCGGCAGGGGGCGATCGCGGATTTCGACTATGTGCTCCACCTGAACCCTAACCTGACCAAAGCCCATTTACATCGGGGGATTGTACGGACGCGCCAGGGGGATTTTACTGGCGCGATCGGAGATTTTAGCCATGCCATTCAGGTGAATCCCTGCCTGTTGTCCGCCTACCTCTACCGGAGTGCCGTCTCCCTCATTACTGGAGATGTAGCCATAGTGGCGGCAACCGACATGGAGCAGGCCCTGCGTCTCAATCCCAAACAGGCAGATCTCTGGTTGCAGCGGGGCCAGATACTGGCAGAATTGGGCTATCCCCAGATGGCGATCGCAGATTTCACAGCCATTCTCCAGGCAGATCCGACCCATGCCGATGCCTATCTGCAACGAGGCCAGGTCTATTCCGCTCGGGGCGATCTACCCCAGGCTCGACAGGACTGGCAAGAAGCAGCCCGTCTCCTGGAAGAACAGGGACGGTTGCGAGAGCTGACTCAGGTGGAGCAGTGGCTGGCCGGTTACTTTTCTGGGGATAACTGGGAAATGGATTAAAAAACTTGTAGTAGACAAAACAGTACTACACCCTGTAGTATTAATCTAATCCTGCAATTTCTTTCGAGGGGCAGATCTTCTAATGTTGGCTTTATTCCTCGCAATGCCACAACCCACAACCCATAACCGATTCGGTCACCATCCGATCGGCCCGGTTGTGTTGTCAGGTTTTGGGGGAACGCCTGTCTATTTTTGCGGTAATCCCGCCGTTACCGTCCAAATTGCTGGAAGCATTGAACAACAGAACCTGCGGAGATGGTTCAACAAAGATCGATTCAACAGGAGCGGGAGGTGCAGGCCCAGGCTTGCGCTCCCATAGGTCGAGAATAGCTCGCAACAGCTTTTCGCCCCCGCTCCTGAATCCAGAAGCGGGGGTTAGTTTTTGGAACCTGGATTTTGAAAGGTGGATTTAACCATGAGCACCCACCCACGCTGCATCACGCCTACTCCCTAACCTGAAGGAGACGCATAACCCATGCTGAAGCTGCAATACACCGAGAACAGCCTGTTCATGGAGCAGGTCACCCTCTCCCTGGAAGCCCTGATTGCCCAGCGCGTCATGCTGGCAGTCCGGTGCGGACAGTCCCTGCATGTGCAGCCAGGGCGGGCCTCTTTTCTGCTGCCGATCGGGGTTGAGGGGCTGACCCAACTGGAAGCTGCCCTGCAACTGGAGCAGAGCGGCCACATTAGCATTACCCCAGTGGATGCTGAGTATGTGGAGATCAGCCTGCAAGGGACCTGGATCGCTCAGTCTGCGGAGGCTGAAGAGGGTGCTTTTATCACGGCTGCCAGCGATCGTAGCGAGTTCTACATCTACAAGCTGTGGCAGGCAACCCAGGCTACAGTGTCCTACTTGGCCTGATGGTATAGCCCGTTAGGGACGTTGCCTGCAACGTCCCCACGGGTGACAAATTCATACAATGGGGAGGAATCCATACAACCCTGGGAACAGGTATCAAATTTGTGAAAATTGTATTAATCGCGATCGCACTGCTGCTCATCGCCACGGTGCTTGTGGAAGCGGGATTAAGGCTACTGTTCGGCTTTGGCAATCCCCTCATTTATATTGCCGACCCGCAGATCGGTTACCTGCTGGCTCCCAATCAGCGCGTGCGGCGGTTTGGCAATCGGATCGAAATTAATGCCTATTCCATGCGAAGCCCTCCAGTCAGCTTGCAAAAGGCTGCTGGAACAATGCGCGTCATGCTGCTAGGAGATTCAGTGGCAAATGGGGGATGGTGGACAGATCAGGCCGATACCATTTCAGAATTGTTGCGGCAGATGCTACAGGAAGGTCAGTCTTCAGCCAAGCAGGATGGCCCGATCGAAGTACTCAATGCATCTGCAAATTCCTGGGGACCTCGAAATCAACTGGCCTATGTGGAGCGGTTCGGCAGCTTCGCATCCCAGATGGTGGTCTTGATTATCAATACTGATGATTTATTTGCGACAGTTCCCAGTTCCCTGGCTGTAGGTCGGGATGTCAATTACCCCGATCGCAAACCCCGGCTGGCCATGGAAGAATTTCTGGGGCGCTACGTTTTTCGCCCCAAACCTGATCCAGCTCTGACATCGCTCCAGGAGGAAGCTGGTGATCGGGTAGGAAGCAACCTGATGGCGATTCAGACCCTGAAGCAACGGGTTAACCAGGCCGGAGGTCAACTTTTGCTGGTGATGACACCGCTGCTGAGAGAGGTGGAAGCACCAGGTCCCCGTGACTATGAGTTGAAGGCCCGCCAGCGTTTGCTAGACTTTACCCAGGCAGAGAACCTTCCCTACTTGGATATGCTGACTGTTTTTAAGTTAGAGCAAAATCCTGCGGGCCTCTATCGGGATCATATCCATCTGAGCCCTGAGGGGAATCGGGTTGTCAGCAATGGAATTTGCACCGCGATTTACCCCAGATTGCCGTAGAACAGAAAATCAAAAGGCGTTGCAGGCAACGCCCCCAAGATTACGCCATCATCACAGAATGGTTGAACTCTCGATCGTTGGATTGCCAGACGCGGCCATCTAGCGCCATTTGCTCAATTAAGCTGGCCAGACGGAGCGCTTTCAGGGCCTGTTCCCCACCCACAGAGGGCTGGCTCCCACCCCGCACACAACCGACGAAATGCTCCAATTCAGCATGGAGCGGCTCAATATTGCTAGTGGAGACCCGTTCAATCAGGCCGTCCTGACGATAGAGGACATGACCATAATCCGTGGTGCAGTTTGCCGTAATCTGACGGTGAATCAAAATCTCACTGTTCAGGAAGTTTGCTTCGGTCAAGCTATTTTTGCAATGGGCTGCAATCCGACGGATTTTTCGGTGCGTCACTTTACTGGATGTCAGGGTCGCAACAATTCCATTGGAGAACCCGAGAGTCGCAGTGACATAATCCAGATAGCCAGAATCAGAAGCCCGACTACCACTCGCCGTGAGCTTGACCACAGAACCACCCGCCAGTTCCAGGAGTAAGTCGATGTCGTGGATCATCAAATCCAGCACCACTGAAACATCATTCGCCCGATCGGAATACGGACTCATACGATGAGCTTCCAGGGCCAGAAGCTCCTCAGTTTTCAAGACTTTAATCAACTCTTGAAAGGCTGGGTTAAACCGCTCAATATGTCCGACCTGCAGGATACAACCTGACTCAGCCGCTGCATTAACCAGAGATTCTGCTTCACTGATACTGGCCGCGATCGGCTTTTCAATCAAAACATGGATGCCTGCTTGCAGACAGGTCATACCCACGGAATGGTGCAGTCTTGTCGGCACTGCAATGCAGACTGCATCTACATGCCGGAGTAAATCCCGATAATCCTCGAAATAGCGGACTCGATACTTACTAGCAGTATCCAGGCCCCGCTCGATATTGACATCCGAAACCCCGATCAATTCGACATCCTTCAACAGGCTCAGCACCCTGGTATGATGCTGGCCCATATTACCAACCCCAATTACCCCAACTCGAATGGGTTCAGGCAGATTTCGCTGCAAGTGGGTGTGTGCATGTACCCCCGACAGATTATCCACTCTTATTCTCCTCCTCCACCACCACAGGCTTAGGCTTCTTAGGTATTTGTGCTAACCGAAATCCATCCAGATACTATCACAGTGATCACGTATATGAAGAATTTCAAAGTTGAGATAAGTTCCTCAAAAGAGCGAACTCCTTCGGGTTATCCATGGACAATGGGCATGATCAGGGGGTCGAAGCGCATGGGTTATGGGCTTCAAGGACTGCGATAGAGATGGTGTAACAGATCCAGGTCTACATAGGTGGTCCATCCGACTTGGCCAGAGAGCACCGTAAAGGACTGGCCCAAATCCCCCAGATGATCAAGGACCAGAACTGCCCCTGAAAAATCATGGTCTTTGGTGTAATCGTTGATTGTAATCACAGTCTTTAGTCGGGCTTGCAAGGAGGATTGCAGGCCGTTGTAGGAATCCTCAAAGGCCAGACAATCTTCCGGCTTCAGGCGCATCTTGTCTAGGGCATAAAAATAAATATCGGGTGCCGGTTTTTTGGCTGGAACAATATCTCCTGCAGCAATGACCTCAAACCAGGAGGGACCATCAGGGGCCAGGGCATTTTCCAGTAAGGCGGTGACATTGGCAGGGGTGGTGGTTGTGGCGATCGCCAGCCGCATTCCCTGGGATTTGGCCTCTTCCAGCAAGCGTTTCACACCTGGGCGCAAGGGAATGCTTCCCTCTGCCAAAAGTTGAGTGTAATGCCGGGTTTTGGCCGCATGAAGTTGGGCAATCAGGTCTTTGATATTCGCCGGTTGTCTGTAGTCCGATCGGTATTTGTCCAGGTAATGTTGCATCCGCTCTTTACCACCGGTCACCTCCAGGAGCTTGCCATACAACTCTACAGACCAGTTCCAATCTAGTCCTGCTTCAGCAAAGGCACGATTGAAGGCAACCCGATGGCCATCCCGTTCCGTATCAGCGAGGGTTCCATCCACATCAAAGATTAATGCTTTCAGTTCAGGCATAGGAATTTGTTATCGATTACAGTGGTTTGAAAACAGTGCCGGGTACAGCGTCGTTCCACCGGATAGAACTGCCACGGTTCAGATTATGCGATTCTGGTGACAAGTTCAACCAGAGTCACTGGCAGACCGGGAAGGTTCTGGTGATGATGGGGCTGTTCCCTCCAGAGCAGGTCCCGCAGGAGAAGCATCAGTGGACTGAACTAATTGATGGATCTGAATCTGATGTAATCGCGGACCTTCTGCCGAAATCACGGTTAATTCCAGATCCCCATACTGAAACTTCTCTCCTGGGGTAGGAATTTTTTGCACTTGATACAGCAAGAACCCACCCAGGGTCTGGTATTCATCCTCGATCGGCAGATCGAGTTTCAAGACTTCGTTAACAGCCTCCAGATCCACCTGGGCCTGGACCAGAAACGTCCGTTCATCCAGAATTTGCACATCCTGTTCTTCTGTGCTTTCCGGAACATGGGTTTCGCCAATAATTTCGGCCACCAGATCCTTGAGGGTCACCAGACCTGCGGTGCCACCAAATTCATCCACCACGATCACCATCGCCTCCCCTGTCTGCTGCATCAGAGAAAGCAATTCATTCAGGGGCATGTGTTCTGGAACAAACTGAGCCGATCGAACCCAGGGTTGCAGGGGAGTTTCTGGAGTGAGTTGTCCCAGGGCCAGCGGTTCCGCCAGTTGCTTGAAATAAATAATGCCCTGAATGTCATCCAGGGATTCACCAATGACTGGATAGCGAGAATGGCCGGAATTGACCATTTCGTCCAGTAAGGTTTGGAAGGTTGCCTCATTATCAATGGCATCAATGCTGGTTCGGGGCACCATCACTTCCACGGCTGCCACGTCTCCAAACTCAAACACGTTTTGGAGCAGTTCCCGTTCCTCCGCCTCTAAGCCAGTCGATTCGGTAGAGGTGGAAATAATCAACTGGAGTTCTTCCGAAGTGACCTGGTTATACCAGCTCTGACCAGTATACTGAATCCCGATCAGACGCAAGAGCCAACGGGTGGACTGATTCAAAATCCAGATAAAGGGATGGAAGATTCTGGCAATGGCCAGACTGGGAGGCCCCAGGAAACGAGCCAGTTGTTCCGGGTAGAGGAGGGCGATCGCCTTGGGACAGAGTTCTCCCAGCACAATCTGCAGATAGGCGATCAGGATAAAGGCTGCTGGCACTGCCAGAGAATGGGAAAGCGCTTGCCGGGTTTCAGGTCGCAGTGGCAGTTGCCCAATCCAGGATTGAGTCACCACGGCCATGGTGGTTTCCCCAATCCACCCCAGGGCCAGACAGGATAGGGTAATTCCCAATTGAGCTGTGGAGAGGAGACGATCGATACTGCGCTGAAAGTCCTGAACTGTTTTGGCCTGAATATCCCCTGCACTGACTAGCTGATTGATCCGCGATCTCCGAACTGAAACGATGGAAAACTCAGCGGTTACGAACAGAGCATTGATAACAATCAAAAGTAAGACAGCAGCGAGACGAAACCCCACTTCTGGCCAGGTAATAGATACAGCCAGAGGAACCTGAGCAGGGAGTAGACTAATAGTATTCAAGCTGCCGCCCGAAACTGAGACGGGCAAAGGAGAGATATCCATCCAGGAACAATGCGATGCAGTAGCAATCTCAGACCTTACCTTACAACTGGAATCCCTGAAATCTGAAGCTGCAATTGCTGATTGGGATCATCTGTCAAGGCGATTGACAGCTTTGCAGTATTCTCCAGCGAAGCGGCAGAAATATTTATTGTCCCTGAAATTGCCTTACTCTGGGGAGACAGTTCTGTGGGTAAACCTTCGGTGTTGGCACTTAAAACTCGGCCCTGGTCATCCGTCACGCTCAGGGAACTGTAGAGAAGGCGAACGGGTTGTTCCCCATCATTCTGCAACTTTACATCCAGTTGCAAGGAATCGCCCCGCTGGCGCACAGAGGTGACCTCAAGGGTAACTCCCCGATCGGAACTGCTCAGGGGTAGACCTGCCTGGGAGTCTGACGCAGGTTTGTCGGGATTGACCTTCCCGGAGAGAGATTTGTTACGACTCCCATTCTCATCCGAGGTTTTATCACTCCCCTGAATCTGAGTTTTCACACTTTTGATGATGTCCTGCTCCTTGAGCAGAATAACTTCCTGGCGTCGGGGTAGGCTAGTCCTTCGCCCAGCCATGGTGTTGACAGGACGAATATCCGGTTGGGTGATACCTCGTAAGGCTTCCCGACCAATCGCAAAGCCATAAGCAGCGCTGATTACTCCAGCTCCACACATGAGCGTCAGTAATAGTAAGGTGAGTGCAACATTCAGATTCATTGAACGGATAGAGACTTGGTGAAATAAATATAGTCTAATCAGGATTTATAGTCTAATCAGGTTTTCTAGCACAAAATATCCGGAGCTGAATCCTCCTGCCAATCCAATTTATTCACGACATGGGTAGGCAGGCTAAAAAATTATCGGTACAATAGAATGCTGACCAGGGTTGGCCGAGCGGTTGAGGCAGCGAACTCATAATTCGCGATAGGCAGGTTCGACCCCTGCACCCTGGATCTAACAGCCCTGCAGGGCCATGAAAAAACAAGTCCCTGCAGGCAAGAGGGTTTTATTCTGAATTACCGCATCGGCAATCTTTCGTAAACCAGCTCACTGGTCATGATGCGGTTGTTGATGTTTGTCCCGGTTAGCAGAGAACTGTTAAATGGATTGTTCAAATCAGGAGTTCGAATGATCGGGGTTGTGGAAACCTGCTGATTCATGAGATCCCGGTAGAGAATCTCAAACAATTTCCCATCGGTGGCCAATTCATTTTCAGCAAACGTCCCATCAACTAACGTGCCAAATCCAAATAGAAAATCAGTTTGCCGTTCCAATGTACGATTCTCGAAATAATTTCTTGACTTTCCAGTCATAATACGATCGACTGCATCTGGAACAGTTTCAAACCGGACCTGCCGTGAGCCAGTTCGATCCAGTTGTTGAGCATTTGCGCTCGAAGTAACTGCTAGAACAGAAACGGTAAGGAGTAAACTACCCAGTAGACTTCTAGACCCCACACGCATAGACTTTATCCCTCAATTTTGCTAAATCCTAACTCAACTTTTAGAAGTCGGATCCCTAACTGACAAATTTTGTTTACAAGTTCCACCCTATGGCAGAAAAATATCTAACCAATGATGACGCAACAGACTCTTTTGTAAGTCTTGAACTTCCTTTTTTAAGGCAAAAACTTCTAGATTTATTCTGTCAGGTTGCCTATCGGGAAGGTGATTTTGTTCTTTCGTCGGGGCAACCCAGTTCTTACTACATCAACGGGAAGCAAGTAACTCTGCATCCACAGGGGGCCGTGGCTGTGGGTAGAATCCTTTTGCCCCTTCTAACATCTGACACAGTAGCTGTGGCAGGCTTGACCCTGGGGGCTGATCCGATCGTCACAGCAGTGAGTGTGGTAGCGGCTTATGCGGGACGCTCCATCACGGCCCTGATTGTTCGCAAAGAAGCCAAAGGTCATGGAACGCAAGCCTTTATTGAAGGGCCAACCTTGCCCCCAGCAAGTCCTGTCGTGGTGCTGGAAGATGTGGTCACCACCGGACAATCGGCTCTCAAGGCCGTCGATCGTCTCCGACAGGCTGGCTACAGGGTTAACCAGATTATTGCCCTGGTCGATCGTCAACAGGGGGGGGCTGAACTGTATCAGCAGATGGGACTGGATTTCCAAACGGTCTACTCCATTACTGAAATTCAAATCCGCTGGCGAGAATTATTCCCTTCTCCTGCCCCCTAACCTAGCAGACCCGATCAACTACGCTTCCTGATACCCATGAAGATTGTCCATCAGACCCTGGAACTACAAACAGAACCGGGGATCAGCATTCACAACATTACCCCAGCCATTCAGGATCTGATCACTGCATCCTCAATCCAGAATGGTCAGGCCCTCATTTTTTCCCGCCACACCACAACGGCCCTCACGATTAATGAAAACGAGGAGAGGCTTTTGGAGGATCTGAAAGTTTTCCTCCGCAAGCTAGCCCCAGAAACCGATCGCTATCTGCACAACGATCTGCATTTGCGGGTTGTCCCACCTGATGAGCCCGAAAATGCCCATGCTCACCTCATGGCCATGCTTCTCAGCACCAGTGAAGTGATCCCGATTATCAACGGTAAGCTGGCCCTGGGAACCTGGCAATCTATTTTGCTCTGTGATCTGGATGGCCCCCGTCAAAGGACAGTCCTTTGCCAGATCAGTGGAGTTTTGGTGAGCGATCGCTAATCTTCAGAAGCTGCCCTGCTGCGGCGAATCCAGACCATATAAACCAGGACTCCCACTTGAACGGGGAGCAAGACCAGATACTGCTTCAGGATGAAGTTAACATCCAGGATGGAGAAGCTACCCAGGTAGCCTGCACCCAAGAGGGCCAGCCCGGTCAAGTAAACCAATTTCTTAGAATTGCGGTATGTCATAGTATCGATCCTACAGCTCATCCATCAGTGCGTCGAGGGTTAGGGACTGATCCGGGTCCGATCGAGGGAAATCCTGCCCAGCGGAGCCCGCCTGAAGGTCCGGTTGTCTGGCCTCAGAAACAGGTAAAGGGGCAGCCGAAGCCTCTTCTGGCAAAGCATTCCGCAGCGATTTCAGCTCTGCCTCCAGGCTTTGAATGCGCTCCTGGAGTTGCTGGATTTCGTTGGCAGAACCATGGTTCAGCAGAGCCTGAGCTCGGGTATTGAGATAGGGATCGTTTTCCCACCAATTGATCCCAATTTCCCTGGCCTTATCCACGGAAGAAATCAGAAGTCGAATCCGAATGCTCAGGAGTTCAGTGGACCCAACCGTAATCGAGATGTCCCCAGCAATCACAATTCCCTTGTCCAGAACCCGCTCCAGCACATCTGCCAGACTGGAACCTGTGGTAGATGTCGCAATAGCCCGATTGCCGGGTGTTGATGATCGTGCCTGTGGACCGGTAGTCACAGCCCAGTACCCCTGTAAAGGAAATGAAGCCAACTAGCGGATTTTTCGGTAGAAGTCGCCACGCTGTTTAAGGATGCCCTTTTTCACCAGAGATTGGAGAGCATTAACCGTCTGAAATCGATCTAACCCCAGGGCAGTCTCAACTTCAGAAACCCGAGCACTTTGAGACTGCCCCAGATAGGTATACACCTGTTGTTCCTGGGTTGAGAGGGGATCAGGGGTTGACTCCAGCTCGGCTGAGGGCTGGGATGGAACCAATGCCTGATCGGGTTGATCCAGATCAGCAATAATTTCACCTGTTTCGATAGCTGAGGCGACCTCTTCTTCAAGTCCGTCCTCCAGCTTAGCGGACGGCAGGTCAATTTGCGCTTTTGCTGCAGGATGAAGAGAACAAAACTCATCCAACAATTTCCAGAGAAGTGTCGTGGCTTCCTGGACCGGTAGGCTGGTCCGAGCCAGCAAGACATCGCTACAGACATCTCGAAACTCCAGGTTGTCTGGCCCAATCGGGATCTGGTGCTCCAGGCAAACTTTACCAATGATCAGGGCAGGCCGCAGCCCGGATGCTTTTTCTGTTGCAGTACAGGCCCGAAATTCCCGGATTAGACGGACGATGAGTAAAGCCCCTTCCCGATCGAGCCCTACTTTTTGCACCAAAATTTCTTGCTGCGTTAATTCATCCGGTTCTGGCATGGCCATCGTGACCAGTCGGTCTAACAACGCATCCTGGGTAGCATGGACCCCGTAATATTCCTCTGGGTTAGAGGTGAAAATGGCCCGAAACTGAGGATGAACCCGAATGTACTCTGACTTATTACTAGTGGGGGGAAGCACCAGCAGTTTTTCCTCTAAAGCGGACAGCAGCACATTATTGACTTCAGGGCGCGATCGATTGAATTCGTCATAGACCAGGGTGAACCCTTCTTTGCAAGCCAGAGTCAAGCGAGAATCGACCCAGTTCTGGCGCAGCTCATCCTCTACCTTCACCACACTATGGATAAAGTTATCCACCACTTTCTTGCGGGTATAACCAGACTGGTTGCCGATCAGGTCAGAGGTCTTGAATTCATCATCCCCAAAAACCAGCATAATAGGCCGACCCAACAGATCGGCCAGGTGTAAGGCTAGAGTCGTTTTACCTGTTCCTGCCGGTCCCCGCAAATGGACTGAATAGCCCGATTGAAGATAGCGCAGCGCTCTGACGGAGAGGCGTTCAACAGCGGGAGTGCTGACAAATCGACGGGAACGAGCTTGCAGGATAGTCGTCACTGGCTATTGACCTCGTTAATGTAATAGATGCGATCGCGCTGCACGACCAATCCCTTCTTCACCAGAGACCGCAGCCCATCCACGGCCTGAAAGCGATTAATCCCTAATGCCGATTCTAACTCAACCAGTCGGGATCCATGGCTGTTCTCAATTTGGTAATAAATCTGCTTCTCGATATCCGATTGATCGGTGTTGGCGGGTTCCATGCCCTGAGGAAATTGGGTTTTCGGCGCTGGGGGAGGTGCTGGCGGCTCAGCCTTCCCGGCAGTCCCCTGAGAGGCCACCGTCGTTGGCGGTACAGGATTGGCGGCTGGTTGTTGCGCTACAGGCTTGGGAGGGGGTGTAACCTGGCTGGTTATGGGGGAAGGAATCTGCAGATCGGCATCTGAGCCGCCCCAGACCTGTTGTTTGAGGGTACTCCGGTATTGTTTAACGTCAGCCCGAAAATTGGCCAATGTTTGAAACAGACTCTCAACCTCAGTCAGTCGTTCTGCCCGGCTTTCAGCCAGGCGCTCCCCCATTTCCTGCGCCCGCTCTTCCCGAAAAAGTTCCAGTTCCGCCAGGGTATTACGGACATCTAGCCGCAACTTTTTCATAAACTGGGTCAGTTGTTCCAGCACCTCTACCCGCATGATGGCCCGTTGTTGGGCATTTGCTATCATCTGGGTTTGGGTTTCAACCTGGAGCAATTGAACGTCTGTCTTGATTTCCTGAAGTTTCTGCTGATGGTTTTGCTGGAGGGCCTCAACCGTCTCCTGGAGAGAAGTATAGAACTGCTGTAAGTCCTGAGAGAGGTGTTGAGCCATCAACTCTCGTTTGACGGATGTGAGCTGCAGAAACTGCTGTGTTTGTTGTTGGATTGCAGCACTGAAGTCATCGAGTTGGGTAAACAGCGCGCTAGCCTGAGTCAGGCGATCGCAGCGACTATCCATCAAAAAATCCTGGATCTGCTGCTGTCGTTCCAGGCGGGCCTGGTGCAAAGCAACCTGATAAACGGCGCTGTCTCCCCGGCGCACCTCATCCGTCTTGATGAGCTGGTCATGAAATGTGGTGAGCGATTGCCTCAGGTTGGTGGCCTGATGCTGCAACTGCTCACGAATTTCGCCCAGAGAGTCGGCCACCTGCCGACGGCGTTGTTGAACTTCCTGTTGTCGTTGCTGTCTCTGCTTTTGCCATTCATCTCTTAAAGCAGCCATGCAAATCTCCTGTTCTACGAAAGATTGGAGGTGGAGGGAGTGTTTCCCCCACCTCCCGCTGAAGTCAGTTATTAATTGATCGGTATTAATGAAGTACGGGGCACAGGAAGACCGCACCCAATATTCAGCATGTCTCAATTAACCTTGGTTAAGGGATAGCTTCGCTTAAGGAATTGCTTATGCGGATGGAACGGCAGCCTGGGCAGTCAGACCCACGGCCTCAGCGTATTTCAGGTAAGTTTCGACGGAAGCGATCACAATACGAGCTTCCACGGCCAGTAATTCAATCCCTACGAGAGAAACACGAACCCAGGCATCTATGACAATACCTTTATCCAGAATCCGATCGACGACTTCGGCGAGACTGGAGGAAGAGTTTACTTTTTCGACAGCCATGATTTGATCCTCTTAAGTCAAGAACTTACGTAACTTTAGAAAGTGTACAGAATAACTGATATCAACTCCTCGAATAATCCACAGGAGTTTAGAACTTCTCTGCGAAAATACAGTTGACTACACCCTAAGAATTGATTTGCAGACCTCAAGTCAATAATCTTTGGCACAACAGTTAGCCCGAATTCAAGGGAATTTCAGGGAAAGAATGAAAGATTAACCATTCTGTCAAAACCTGTCTGAGCTTCTCACGCCCGCCTTTAATTACGACTCCGACTATTGGCCATTTAACTCGCTTCAAAGCAGTGAAAGACACCTTATTTCGGAGTAAAGCTCAATCAGCTTTCACGTTCAAAAACTAGAATAGAGGCTCAATTCAGGGAGAGTGTCCGCGTAAACACTGAACTTAATTTCCTACTGCGATCGAGCCTCAGTAAATAAATGGACGGCTTTTCCGAGTTCGATCCTGCTGCGACGAGTTTTGAAAATGATGATTTAGAGCCCGTCATCTTCCCAGAATTTGTAAACAAGGTTTTAGTTTTTCACCTTTTCTTTAAACTTATGTCCCTAAATGCCATCTAAATCGCAGATTCAGTATAAGCACTTGATATTTCTTTGAGGGCATGGTTCAGAAGCTTCTGGGGAAGCTCGGATTAACGGGGCCATCCCGTCAATATTTATTTTCTGTAGATTATTCAAGATAATGCTCGCTATTTTTGAATTTTGACCTGTTCCAAGGGGGTTTCCTGATCGGCACCCTTCCGGCTTGAAAAGAGGGGTGTGAATCAGCAGCCTGAGGGATATTGTGGCAAAGCGTCGTTGGCTGGATATTGTCGAATACATATCATTTTCTGGTTCAGTCCTGGGATTGGTGGCCTCAGCAATTTCTCAGCAGGCCATTTTTGCTTCTGCTCCCTTAACCTTTTCAATTCTGCTGAACCTGGTGAATCGTCGTCGCCTGAACCAGGATATTGAAACTAAAATCCTTCCAGACTTAAATCACCTTAATGAGCAGACAGCTAAAGATAGTCAGGCCCTCCTATCTCTCCGGCGTAAAGTTCTGGCTCTGCCCACTCCCGATGATTTGGGAAATCTCAAAGAGGAGATGCTGAGCCGAGATCGGGATGACATGGCCAGACTGGATGCCCAGATTTCTGTGGTGCAATCGGAACTGAAGAGTCGTCTTGCTCCTCTGGAGAAACTTGATCTGAGCCCAATCCAGAGCAATCTGGCTCAATTACAAAACCGCACCACAGAGTTAGAAACGGCTCTGGGTAACTTGAACGATAGTCTGGAGACTGTGCCAACCGCAGATCGGGTGGAGTATTTGGAATCCACGATCGCGGATTTAGTTGCGGAACAGGGGCAGTTCACAACCAACCTGGAAGAACTGGCCAATCAGCCTCCGCCGGATTTTTCACCCTTACAGGAGCAGATCGATCGCCTGCACGGACTGTTTATTCAGTTGCCACCGCCCTTTAATCCTGCCCCGTTACAAGAAACAGTCCATATCTTGCGGCAGGAAATGGAACGATCGATCCAGATGATGAGTAGTTTGGTTCCTCGTCAGGAGTTAACCGTGCTCCTAACGGAGATAGAAAACCTACGCCAGCGCCAGCAGGGATTAGGACAGTCGGTGGTGCCATTGCGAGACGCAATCTCTGCGCTTCAGGGTCAGTTGGGTCGTCTGACCCAGGAGTTTAGCGATCGCATGGAACCCGGGTTACTGGAAGAACTCAGACGGACTCTGTTTAAAGTTGCCAGTAAAGTTAGAGATCTGCAACGTGAGGTTATTGCTTTTCAGCATACTGAGCAGACGGTTGCACCTCAACAGTTACAGAGTTTACAAACAGCGTTACAGGCAGAGATCATTTCCTATGCCGATGCCATGGGACGACAACTGGCCACAGTTCAGCAAGTGCTGGGGAATCTAGAACCCACCGTGCACCATTTACAGGGACAACCTCAGAAACTGGAGGTGGTGCAACAGGAACTGGAGACGTTACGGCAGTACTTGCAGTCCTTAGACCTGGAAGTCCAGTTAATGCGCGATCGACTTCCTGCCAAACCGCCAACTTCTGTCTCCGGGCTAGAAGAACTGCAGCAGCAACTAGAAGTGATGCAGCAGGCGATCCAGGGCTTAATTCGCCACCAGCAAATGGAGTCTGGCCCTGCAGATCCATTGCCGCAGGAGGATCCCGAAACAGACATTCTGGAAGTTCTGGCTATCCACAACGATCGACCAGACCATCGGTTTGGTAGCAATGGGATCAAGTTAGGAGGAGGGGATTCAACCTATGTTCAAGCAACGACACAGAGTCCGAATCCGCTGATAGCGACAGTTCAGCCGGAAGGATATGCACTCAGGACTGAGGAACTGGATAGTCAGACCTTGTTAGCGGAAGCCCTGGGAAAAGTTCAGGAGCGTCTGATCGTCATGAGTTCCTGGCTAGAACAATGTTCTCTGGATGATTCCCTATTTCAACGTCTAGAGCGACTCCTGCGACAGGGCATTCGAATTGATCTGGGGTGGAGTTTGTATAAAACACCAGAAACCCCGTTAATGATTCGCCGGATTAACCAGCAATGGATGGATGATTCTTGGCAGCAGGATGGGCTTTACGAAGCCTTAAAACACTTTAAGCAACTGGCTCAGGATTATCCAGAGCGCTTCAAGCTGAGGGCTTTGGCAACCCAGGAACGGTTGCTGGTTTGCGATCGTGCCTTTGCCATTCTGGTTCGCCATCCAACTCCTAGCAGTCTTCAGGAGGAAGAAGTCGGCCTCTGCACAGCCGATCCGGCTATTATTCAGCACCTAATTGACAGTTTTGATCGCTCAATTACGGATTCAGAAACGGCCCTGACCTGCTTTAAGCGGGCAGATACCCGTTACGATCTGGGAGATACGCAGGGCGTCATTGCAGATTACACCCGCGGCTTAAGCCTGGAGCCCAGCCAGGATATTGCCTTGAACAACCGGGGCGTGGCTTATTATCTTCTGGGGGGCCGGGAACGGGCGATCGAAGACTTTAACCATGCCCTGGAAATTAATCCAGGCAACGCCGACGCCTACTTTAATCGGGGAGTAGCCTGGGCGGAGTTGGGAGATAAGGAAGCGGCGATCGCGGACTATACCGAAGCCATTCGTCTGCATCCGGGGGATGCCATTGCCTATAACAATCGGGGCTTAGTCCGCTCTAAATTAGGGGATTATGAGGGCGCAGAGCAGGACTATACGGAGGCCATCGGTATCAACCCCAGCAGCAATGTCGCTTACAACAACCGGGGGCTAGTGCGATCGAAGTTAGGCAATAAGTCGGGGGCGATCGATGATTATACCGAAGCCCTGCGCCTCACCCCTGATGATGATACGGTCTACTTTAACCGGGGTGCAGTTCGAGCCAGTGTAGAAGACTATGAAGGAGCGATTGAGGACTATAGTGCCGCCATTCGATTTAACCCAGAGTTTGTCAATGCCTATAACAATCGGGGGTTTGTCTATCAAAAACTTGGCCATAAACAGGCTGCGATCGAAGACTTCAATCGAGCCTTGCAGATTAATCCTAACTTTGCCAATGCTTACAATAACCGGGGGACTGCCCGTTCTAAGTTGAAGGATTTCGAAGGGGCGATTAAGGATTTCAATCAGGCACTCCAGATTAATCCCAACTTTGCCAATGCTTACAATAATCGGGGGACCGCCCGTTCCAAGTTGAAGGACTTTTCAGGGGCGATTCAGGATTTCAACCGGGCCCTTCAGGTCAATCCCCATTTCGCCAATGCCTACAATAACCGGGGCCTGGCCCGTTCTGATATCGGGGATATGACCGGTGCGATCGAAGACCTGATCAAAGCAGGCGAGTTATTCCGGGACCAGGGGGATCTGGCAGGTAGTCAGCAGGCGATCAAGGCAGCCCAGCGACTGCAGCACCAATCCAGTCTGGCGGATATGCCTTATTAAGATAGGCAGGGATTGGAACTCTACCGCCCAACCTTGCCCATTCCCTGCACCCGATCGTCAAGACTGATATAGTGGAATCCAACGCAGAATCCAAGAGAAATATCCCTGTATCAGTGCTATGAATAGGCCAAATATTGATTTGCTGCTGGAGGATCTAAAAAAACCAGATGAAGGCCTGCGAGAACGGGCTACAGAAGAGCTCTGGCGCATCTGGTTTGAGCAAAAAGGGGTTTATGGACTGGACTTAATTCGACGCAGCCAGGTGCTTTTGCAGGGTGGGCAATTGGATGAAGCAGAAGAACTGCTGACCGGGTTGGTCAAGGATCAGCCTGATTTTGCTGAAGCCTGGAACCGTCGAGCCGTTCTCTACTACGTCCGAGGAGAGTACCACAAGGCGATCGCCGATTGTGAACAGGTTATCCACCTAAACCCGATCCATTTTGGGGCTTTCCATGGTCTGGGTCTGTGCCACGCCGCTCTAGGAGATTACCTGACAGCGATCCAGTCCTTTCGCAAGGCGTTAGAAATTCAGCCCTATGCGATCGTCAACCAGAAATTAATCCTGGAATGTACAACCAGACTTTAAGTAACCAGGCACAGGTTCAAGCTTCATGAAGAAATCGCCAATTATTGGGATCACGACCTTTAGCGGCAATGAGGTGAGGGAATTTACGCTACCAGGCACCTATATTGATGCGGTGCGGGGGGCAGGTGGGGTGCCAGTGTTATTGCCTCCTGGTGAGGGTGAAATTCAACACCTGCTGGGCGTGGTAGATGGGCTAATTTTTTCAGGTGGAGGGGATATTGACCCAACCCGCTATGGTGGGGAACATCATCCCATGGTTTACCTGGTGAATCCCGAGCGAGATGACTTCGAACTGGCTCTGGCAAAAGCGGCGCTGCAGGCTCATGTTCCCGTTCTAGGAATTTGCCGAGGGTCGCAAATTTTGACGATCGCCAGTGGAGGAACCCTGGTTGCCCATGTTCCCGATCTGTACAGTACGACTGTGGGGCATCGCCATGAGCATCCCAGCCGTCCGATCGAACATGAGGTTGCCCTGGAGCCAGACAGCCGGTTAGCCAAAATTTTGGGTGAAACCAAGGTCATGGTTGTCTCCTGGCATCATCAGGCCGTGCAGCAAGTGCCCGCTGATTGGCAGGTGGTGGCGCGGGCCAGAGATGGCGTCGTGGAAGCCATGGAGCACCAGAGCCATCCCTGGGCGATCGCCGTCCAGTGGCATCCAGAGATGTCTGCCCCTGAGTCTGTTCATCCCCAACTGTTTCAAGCCTTGATTCAGGCTGCCAGCCAGTCTAGGGTCCCATCAGAACCGGAGACACCCGTTCCCATCCAGCGGATGGACTATGTCAAAATCACGAATTGATTTGGGGCAAGATTCAACTGCACGAAGCAGGACCGGTTACCTGGAGCAGGGTGCTCCTGAACAGTCACGGTGCCGTCTTGGCCGTACAGAAACTGCAGGGTCGTTCCAATCGGGTGGATGTTGTTATCGACCACCACAAAGTCCTGACGAGCTTCAGTGGCCGAAGTGTTGTAAGCAATCAGCACTTCCTGCCCCGCTAGAATGCGGGAAAAGGCCAGGGTACAGGGTTGTCCTTCTGGCAGGCCAAAATCATGCCCATTGTCAGAGACTTCTCGAAAATACATGCGGCCAAATCTGAGGGCCTCATGGGCTTGATTCACCCGAGCAATTTTGGCAATTTCCTGATAGATCTGGCAATTCTGATTCAGATAGTTGGTTTGTGAATCCTCCAGATCAAACAGTGCTTCTCGAATAAATTCATCTCCCGGTCCCTGCCCCGAAAGTCCCTGCTCAGTCCCATAGTAAATACAGGGAGTACCCAAGGCGCAAAGCAGATACCCCACTCCCGCAATGACCTGGAGATGGGGCGTCTCCGCTGCAAAGCGGCGCTTATAATCCTGGCCGATCTGATCGTGATTATCCAGAAACGTAATCAGGTATCGTCCCAACTCCCCTTGGCTCAGCGCCCGTTGACGCTGAGCCTCATAGCGGTTGATCAGGTCAACCGGAGAGCTAAATCCTTTAATCACTCCCGGCAACGTCCAGTACAGGGGGAAATCCAGCACTGAAGTCAGGCCAAAATATACAGTTTTACTATTGTGCTGAGTGGGTGTATTAGGACCAATGTAGCGATTGATCGCATCATCTCCCCCCACCAGTTCCCCAAATAGTAAAAACCAGCGTTTGTTTAAGCGGTAGGCGTACTCACGGATTTCCGAGCAGAAGCGAGCAACCGCCAGTTCACCCATGTGCTTCACAGCGTCCATGCGGAAGCCATCGATGTCTGCTTCACGCATCCAGTAGCAGTGGGCCTTGATCAGAATCTCCTGCAGTTCCAGCCCATCGGGATCGTCATCATTATTGAAGCCCTTGAGGGAAAAGAAGTCCCCATGCTGGGTTTCAGGGTAAGCATCCCAGTTACGAATTTCTCCCCGACGGTGGTAGTAATTGGGATTGCGCAGTTCTAAAGGAACAGGCCGATCGCTCCGACGCCAGGCCCCAAAGGGAAATGGTCGGTCATGGTCATAGAAGTAGGGATGGCCCCCCAGATAGTACCAGTTGTCCCCGGAATGGTTCACAACCACATCCAGAAACACCCGAATGTCCTGGCTGTGGGCGGCATCTACCAGATCGATCAGATCCTGTTTGCTCCCAAAGCGGGGATCAATATCCAGGTAGTTCTGGATAGCGTAGCCGTGATACTTATCTGAATTGCGATCGGGGGCCTCATTGTTTTCAAACACCGGACTCAACCACAGAGCCGTACAACCCAGGTTCTTGATGTAATCCAGGTGATTCAGAATGCCTTTGAGCGTTCCCCCACAGAATTTTTTCAACTGGGCCTGAGTGCCGCTCCCCCTGGAGGGTTCTGGAATATTGACCGGCTTGCGATTCCGATCGTCGTGAAAGCGATCCACCATCAAGAAGTAGATGAATTCTTCACGCCACTCCCGATCGCAGTTCCAGTATTTCTTGCCCGGAATCGGGGTCAAATCAATATCAGCGATGGAGGTTGGCCCGCTCATCTATAGAACCTCTGCTTAAGAATCAATTAACTATCATCAGACCTGGGTTCCGGGATTCTTCACCCATGGAGCAATACCCGGAACGATAGGATAAATCGCTCAGTAGAATCAACCTGCTTATATAAAGTTTTGATGAAGTTACCTATCAGGGCCAGATTGTTTCTGGCTCCCAGACTTGTCTTTGACTGTGATCCACCTTACATCAAAATTGTGAAGTTTATGTGAAGCTGCTTCAACAACACCCGTGGTTGTCAAGCAAGACGGGTAGGATCAGCCTTGAAATTTTTGCCGGTGTTTTTTTCCGTCAGAAAACCATTAGATATTCGGTTGCCTGAACGATCCCAGAAGGACTCTTGCTTCACAGGGCTAAGGAAATTTTTGATTGAATCGCAGCCCTTAACTGTTTGATAGTTACGTGGAGTTTTATTGGAGCTTACAGTAATGAAGAATATGCTCAGAGAGGCGACCGCTGTAGTGGCTGTCGGGAGTTTTTTTGTTGCTTTAGTTGCAGGTGAGGTTCAACAGGCTACTGCTGCTACGGTGGCGTATGATTTTGAGATTAATTTGACCAGTGGGACGTTTGCAGGGCAAACAGGTTTTGGTCAGGTTACTTATGACGATGCAGTTTTGACTGGTTTTGGTGAAGAGATTATTGAAGTTGATGATGGGCTATCCATTGTTTTCAATTTCGCAGGCCAGGACTATACCGAAGCAGATGATGTTGGTTTTGATCCGGCTGTTTTCCCTTCTGCGTTTTTCAATAACGGCGTCCTGAACGGGATTGATTTTGTAGTGCCTGTGTTGCCTAATACAGCACTCTGGTTGACCAATAATGCCAGCTTTTCTGATCCTGCCAACCCAGGCTGTGAGCTTAAGCTGGGCGTTTGTGAAGGCACGATCGACACCAATGGTATTTTCTCTGCTTCCACAGCAAATTCTGTCGGTGCTGTAACCTACGTTTTAGTTCCCGAACCAGCTACCCTGGCAGGTCTGCTGTCTCTCAGCACCTTGGGTATCGCTCTGGGACGTAAGCGTAAACAAGCCGCTTAGCTTTAGATTCGCATTTCCAACCCATTAGCTTGATGGTAATTTTGGCAGAACGAAAAATCTGCTGTTATTTCCACGCATCTGTCGTAATGTCTATCAGGTAAAACGATGAGTTTCTCTAGACGCAAGTTCTTAACGGTAGCTAGCGCATCTGCTGCTGGTGTAACCATGGTTTCCCCTCTGGAAGCTTTCTATGCCCGAGTTGCTCAGGGGCAAAACGTCGGGACTGTTGGCTTTGGTCCCCTGGTTCCCAAGCCCGCCCTCAATGCCCAGGATCTGAAGAATACGATTCTGGGAGATCTGAGTAAGGAAGCCTTGCTTTCCCTACCTGCAGGGTTTAACTACACTGTCCTGTCCATGACAGGGATGCCCATGAGCGATGGAACGCTAGTTCCGGCGGGGCATGATGGGATGGCTGCTTTCCCAGGTCCCAATAACACCATTGTTCTGGTGCGTAACCACGAATTAAGCAGCGCCCTACCGGCTAACTATAATTACCCAGTTTCCGGGGGACCCCGTTACTCGGAAGGCTCTCCTGGTGGTACTACGACTCTGGTGGTAGGTCCCGATCGTAAACTGCAGAAGCACTTTGTTTCCCTGGCTGGCAGCCGGACCAACTGCGCCGGTGGCCCTACCCCCTGGGGCACCTGGATCACCTGTGAGGAAACCTTCTCAACCACCACCAGCAATGGGACTCCAGTCCGACATGGCTATAGCTTTGAGGTGGTTGCAGACCCCAACTCAGGGGTGGTGACCCCCGTTCCCCTGGTGGCTATGGGCCGTTTCAGCCATGAAGCCATTGCCGTAGACCCCAAAACTGGCTATGTCTATGAAACAGAAGACCGAGGTGATAGCTGCTTCTATCGCTTCATCCCCGCAGTGGGTAAGCCCACCAAACCGGGTGATCTGGCTATGGGCGGCACTCTCTACGCTCTGAAGGTCAAGGATAAGCCCAAGTTCAACACCACCAACAATCCATTCCAGGGAGGTACCCCCGGCCTGGTTAAAGTGGGTGAAACCCTTTCAGTGGAGTGGGTTCAAATCGATAATCCCGACCCCAATTCTGAGAGTGCCAGCACCGGTGTGGGTGTTCGTTATGAAGCCCAGGCCAAAGGGGCCGCCACTTTCTTCCGGGGCGAAGGATGCTGGTATGGCAACGGTCTGATTTACTTTGTGGCCACCCAGTCTGGACCTCCCGCTGTCCAAAATCTACCTTCCCCTCCCGGCAACGGGCGTGGGAATGGTCAGGTTTGGGCCTACAACCCGGCAAAGGAGACCCTGACCCTGGTCGTTGAAGCGGCAGCCAGTGGAACGTTGCTGGATGAGCCCGACAACGTAACCGTGACCCCCTTTGGGGATCTGTTCCTGTGCGAAGACAGCAGCGATGACTTCCAATACATTGTAGGCGTAAACGCAAAGGGTGAACTCTATCAGTTCGCCCAGAACACCCTCTTCTCCAAAGTCACTAACGATCCGGCGAAACAGCCTTTTGTGGGTAACGAATTTGCCGGAGCCTGCTTCTCACCTGATGGTCAGACCCTCTTTGTAAACATCCAAACTCCAGGGCTGACCTTTGCCATTTGGGGTCCCTGGGCCAGAAAGGGTCGCTCCAGATAGACCCTGTCCCCCCATTTCATGACCTTCATGCAGGGGGCGCAAGCCTCCTGCATTCTATGGCCATGGTTGGAGAAGTATCAGCATGGCTATTTCTAGAGAACTTGTTAGGCGTTATGGCGAAGCACCTTAAACCCCGATCGCAATCTGTCAGAAATCTAAGTTGGTCTATCTGTACGATCGGCCTACTCTATCAACTACCATTTGCCCATATTCAACCTGCTTCTGCGGCAGAACCGCGCTCCGTTGATTTGCCCTGTTATATGCAAACGACAAGTGGGCAGATCATCAACTTGAGTGCATTATGTAGTCAAAACCCTATAAATTCTTTGTCGGCAATGGATCGGCAGTTTTTGACCAATTATCAGGTTTTTTTAAAGCAGCGATTGAATGCACCATCTTACTCACCAAATTTATCCAGCTCCTATTTATCGACCTCTTTATCTCGCTTGCAGAAGAATCCTCGCATAGTGGTTGATCAAGCCAAGCGAGTCTGTCAGGATCTGCAATCAGGGTTGTCACCTGATCAACTCCAGGTATTCAGCGTTGAAGATGAAATTGTCAACAATCTGGCGCTTGAATTCTACTGTAAAGAATTTCATAACTAGAAGAGGTTGCAACCGCGATGGTGTCGCTGAGTCGATCGCCCGCTGGGCCAGCATGTCCACCAAAGGAGCTGAACCAACTGGTCTGTACTTCGATAAATTCAACCCCAATGTGGCCTACGTTAACGTTCAGCATGCAGACAGCGATGTCGATCGCACCATTCAGATTACGGCTGTTCCCGATCAGGGAGCTTCTGCTATGACGCTGGCTGGTCTGGGTCTGCTGGGTGCTGCAGTACTCCGCCGCAAACGTCAGTAACGGATACTCATTGAGCCAATGTCATTGGCATGAATAGGGGTGTGGGGGGGCTCCCCCTGCACCCTCTGTGCTGACAAATCAGGCGGCTGGGATGCCTGCCCGTTCAAGTCCATTCCACCTGAGCCCGTTCGTGTAGCACCCGACCATAGACGGCTTCAGTCTGCTGGGCCAGTTTGGGCCAGCTAAAGCGGCGCTCCAGGTCTTCATAAGCATTGTGCGTCAGCCATTGGGCATAGGCCGGATTCTTTAAGACTTCCAGAATGCCCCAGGCCAGAGAATCTGGATTGTTGGTCCAGGTAACCACACCCGTTTTGCTATGTCGGACCACCTCAGGCAACCCTCCCGTATCAGAAACGACGACAGGCACCCGCGCTGCAAAACTTTCCAGGGCCACAATGCCAAAGGGCTCATACAGGCTGGGGAAAACGGCACAATCTGCCACCATCTGGAATTTGTCCAGATCCTGATCAGACATAAACCCTGTGAAATAACACTTGTGCCAGATCCCGCTATCCCAGGCTTGATGCTTTAACTGATCGGCATTGCCCCCACCAATAATCACGAACTTGGCCTGTCCTCCCATTTCCCACAACACCTTGGGTGCAGCTCGCAACAGGACTGAAATGCCCTTTTCATAGGCAATTCGGCCCACATAGTAAATAATTTTTTCATGATCCGCCGCGAATCGCCGCCGAAACCCCCAATAGTCAAAATTGGGTGGAAGTTGCTTTTTCTCCCGTCGGATCCCGTTATAAACCACATCAATCTTGTTCCAGGGACTACCCAGAGCCCGCTCGACCTCCCGACGCATATAGTCTGAACAAACAATAACGCGCCAGGCATTATAAACCAGTTCCCGTTCCTTCGCATTAATGTAGCGCTGGGTATCATTGTGGATTCCATTGTAGCGACCATATTCTGTAGCATGGACTGTCGCCACCAGGGGGATTTTGAAGGTGTGCTTGAGGGCGATCGCGGCATCCGCCACCAACCAGTCATGGGCGTGGATAATGTCGAAAGGGCCATCTTCCAGAATCACCTTACCGCTATGCTGGCCCATGCTTTCGTTCATGTTTCCCACCCAGTGGAAGAAGCTATGGGCCGATCCAACTGGGATCCGATGCACATGCATGCCATCTACCCTTTCATAATGGGGAGCCTGACCGAACTCAACCGTAATCAGGTAAACCTGATGCCCTTGCTTGACGAGTTCAGGATAGAGTTCCGCAACATGACGGGCGATTCCTCCTACAATCCGGGGAGGAAACTCCCAGGCGAGCACTAGAATCTTCATCGATCCCACTTGGCTAAACTGTACATATCTCTATTCTCTAGTAATTTTTCTGTTCAAGCCTATGATGAAACTGCTGGCAATTCTACTGTCTTCCCTGGGAGAGAGTGACCTGAATCACCGAAAAACCTATATTCTCCCTCTTCGACTGTAGAAAGGATAGATCTGCTCTGTAGCCATGGTTTCTGAGAGGCTGTTTTAATGGTGTAGATCATCCCTTACTGCTCAACAGGAGCACTGAATATCATGAGTTTGATTGCCTGGATCGTGAGTTTTGCCCTTACCAGTCTGTTTTGGAAATGGGTTTTGAGTTGGGGTGGGGCTGAATGGCTGGAAGGCTGGAAGGCTTTCTTCGTGATCGACTTGTTTGCTGGGTTCTGGTCGGCAAAGCAAATTAAGCTGTACGGATTGATTTGCTGGATAGGTTCTGGTATCTGGTTCGTCGTGGGGCTGATCTGGCCCGCAATGCGATTCCACTGGTAAATTCTTCCCTTCAGAGAGACAAATTCCCAGGAAATCCTTTCCAGATGATATGAAAGTACCCAGAACACGATAGGCTAGTCTAAGAAAGATTAAGAGATTGCATGCAAGCATCTCCTCCCAAACAATTCAATCGAAAAGAGGTTCCTCTACAACTCCTTCTTTTTGTCGATAAACGTCCCAGTTCAGCTGAGCAAATTCGTCAGATTCGAGATTGCCTGGAGGAACTGCGGTCAGATTTTCATTTTGATCTGCAAGTTGTCGATGTGGGGGAACAGCCGTATTTAGCTGAGCATTTTAAGCTGGTTGCCACACCCAGCTTGATTAAGATTCATCCAGAACCCCGTCAGGTGATTGCCGGAAGTGACCTGGTGAGTAAGTTGATGGGTTGTTGGCCCCGCTGGCGACGATCGGCTGAGGATTATACCACCGACTTTAATCCTGCTGTTGGGCTAATGGAGCAGGCCGTTTCAGAGGTAGATCCATCCGGTGGTTCTATTGCCTATTCGGCTGAACTCCTCCGCCTTTCCGATGAGATTTTCCGCCTCAAACAGGAGAAGGAAGAACTGCTGGGGCAACTCCAGTTCAAGGATCGGATCATTGCCATGCTGGCCCATGACTTGCGGAATCCCCTGACGGCGACCTCCATTGCCCTGGAAACCCTGGAAATGGCCCTTAATCCCAAAGATGGCCAGCCCTCCCGGTTACCGCCTGGGATGATCAACCAGTTACTCAAACATGCCCGTACCCAGACGCGGGCGATCGATCGACTGATCACGGATATTCTCCAGGCAGCCAGAGGAACCCAGGCGGAGCTTCGCATCCAATTTCGCCAGTTGGATCTGGGAGAACTGTGCCAGGACGTGCTGGACTCTCTGCGGGGGCGGATGCAGGGGAAAGCTCAGCAACTGGAACTCGATATTCCCTCAGATTTGCCCCCCGTCCATGCTGATGCGGAGCGGGTACGGCAGGTCGTCATTAATTTGCTGGACAATGCCATCAAATACACTCCCCACGAAGGGACGATCAGACTCTCGATTCTGCATCGCACCACCCAAAAGGTGCAGGTCAGTATTTGCGATAACGGCCCCGGGATTCCAGAAGAAGACCGGGAAGTGATCTTTGAAGATCACTTCCGACTGAAGCGGGATGAAGCTGCCGAGGGCTATGGGATTGGTCTGTCCCTTTGCCGCCGTATTATTCGAGCCCATTACGGTCAAATTTGGGTGGATACCGATCCGACCCATGGCAGTTGTTTCCATTTCACCCTGCCAGTGTTTCGATCGTAGGATGAGTCAAACAATGCCAACCCAAGATCTGGTCCTGATTGGGGGGGGCCACAGTCACGCGATCGCCCTGCGGCTGTTTGGCCAGAAGCCCTTACCGGGCATCCGGCTCACCTTACTGACGGAACAGGCAGATACGGCCTACTCCGGGATGTTGCCAGGCCATATTGCCGGGTTGTATCACCATCAGGAATGCCACATCGATCTGCGAGCCCTAACTCAGTTTGCCGGGGCGGTAATCTTGCTGGATCGGGCGATCGGCCTGAATCTGGCACGTCAGCAGATTTTCTGTGCCGATCGATCCCCCATCCGATTTGATTGGGTGTCGATCGATATTGGGAGTACACCAACCTTACCCGTCGTTTTCCAGGCCACTGCCCCTGGGATCAATATTCCCATCAAACCCGTGGCCCAATTTCTGCAACAATGGCAGCAGGTGATCCAGGAGGTGGCAAACCATCCCCATCGTCCCCTCAGTTTGGGCATCGTCGGCGGTGGGGTAGGTGGGGTGGAATTAGCCCTGGCTCTGCAGCAGCGTCTAGAGCAGCTTCTGGCCAGCCCTGAACTCCTGACCCTACACCTGTTCCAGCGGGGGTCTACCCTTCTGTCTGGCCACAGCATCTTTGTACAGCAGACTTTTGACCGAATTTTGCTCGATCGGGGGATCTCAGTCCATTGCAAAGAAACCGTCTGTGCGGTAGCCCAGCATCAGGTGATCTGTAAATCCGGGCTGGCCGTAACCTGTGATCGGGTGTTCTGGGTCACTGAAGCCAGCGCCCCTGAATGGCTGAGAGAATCCGGGCTGGCTGTCGATCAGCGGGGTTTTCTCCAGGTCCATCCTACCCTGCAATCGACGTCCCATCCTCAGGTCTTTGCTGCCGGGGACATTGCCACGATCGTGGGGTATCCCCGACCCAAGGCAGGTGTTTTTGCCGTGCGCCAGGGAAAGCCCCTGTTTGAGAATCTCTGTCGGGTTCTGCAAGGTCGCTCCCTCCAGCCCCATTACCCCCAACAACGGTATCTGAGTTTGATTGGAACTGGAGGGACAACAAACACACCTCCCAAGGCCATCGCCTCCTGGGGGCCACTGGGGATTGGCCCTTCTCCTCTCCTGTGGCAATGGAAAGACTGGATCGATCGACGGTTTATGGCTCAGTTCCAGAACTATCCGCAGGCAGCCCGGTAGGCCCGCACCTGCTGCTCAATCCCGGTGATGGCGGTGCCCACCACGATCGCATAAGCGCCCAAGTCCAGAGCCTGTTTGGCCATCTGGGGGGAAGCAATGCCTCCTTCACAGAGGATGGGCAGGGGAAGCTGGTCCACCAGTTGCTGCAGTAACTCAAAGCCCGGTGGGGTGAGGTGGCGGGTGGCTGCAGTGTAACCGTAGAGGGTGGTGCCAATCAGATCGGCACCAGCCGCTGCAGCAGCGATCGCCGCCTCCAGGGTATCGACATCCGCCATCACCGGGCGATGCAGTTCGCTATGGATTTGGGCGATCAGGGTGGCCACCGTTTCGCCCCCGGGCCGATCGCGCCGGGTGGCATCGATCGCGATGATATCGGCTCCGGCTGCTGCGATCGCGGCAGCATGATGGAACTGGGGGGTAATGTACACCTCAAAATCTGGATCCGGTTGTTTCCAGAGACCAATCAGGGGAGCTTGAACCCGCTGCCGCACAGCTCGAATATGGGTGGGGGTGTCAATGCGTACTCCCACTGCCCCCTGCTGGATCGCGGCCTGGGCCATGGCTGCGATCACGATCGGATCGTGCAAGGGAGACGCCACCGGAGCCTGACAGGAAACAATCAGTCCTCTTCCCAGGATGTTTAGCATACTGACTATCGTATCGCCACTTTAAATCCCCTCCTGGGAGAGGTGGGAAGGGGACCGGAATCAGGGGTTACTTCCGATCGCTGGGGTTGGGGTGCCCAACAGAGCCGCCAGACGATTGATGAATTGCTCCGGTTGGATGGGTTTTGTCAGATAATCATCTGCGCCTAACTCAGACAGGTGCTCCGGCGGGATGGGTTTATCAATCAGGGCCATGATCTTAACGTGCCTGACCAGTGGCGTCTCCCGTAAAGATCGAATAATATCACTCCCCGTGATACTGGGCAGTTGCATGGCGGTAATCACCGCTAGAGGCTGCAGCATTTTAATTTGCCGAATCGCGGTTGTCCCTTCTACAATCCAGACCACCTGATAATTCGCAGCCGTCAGGAGATCACAGAGAAGCATGGCATCCTCTTCCTGTTCCTCAATCAGAATGATTTGCCCCTTGTCTATCTTGGCTTCGGGGAGGACTTTATCCGGTTCAGTCTCACTGGGTTCAGCCGTTCGAGGGGGTAACCAGACCGTGAACATGGAGCCAATTCCCAGATTGGACTCCACCTCAATTCGCCCCCCATGGAGTTCAGCCAGTTGTTTGGTCAGGGCCAATCCTAGCCCGGTGCCTTCGTATTCCCGATCGTAGGAGGTATCGAGCTGCTGGAATTTGTTAAACAGGAGGGGTTTTTGATGATCGGCTATCCCGATCCCGGTATCTTCCACCTGGAAAACGGCAGTTTTTCCCTCCAGCCACGATCTCAAGATCACCTTCCCCCCGGCAGGGGTAAACTTGATGGCATTGCTGAGTAAATTGAGCAGGATCTGCTTAATGCGACGACGATCGCCGGTAAACGTATCCTGTTGAGGAATAATGCTGACCTCCAAAACCAATTCAACTTCGTGTCGCTGGGCTTCTTCCTGCAGAGTCTGCAGACTCTGCTGAGCCAAACGACTGAGGGAAAACTCGGTAATGCGGAGAACAGCTTTCCCGGCTTCTACCTGGGAAAGGTCGAGAATGTCGCTGATCAGAGCCATCAGATGACTCCCACTATTGTGAATGATCTGCAGATAGCGCCGTTGCCGATCGTTCAGATCTCCCAGGGGCCAGCGGAGCAGGGTTTCTGACATGCCGATGATGCAGGTGAGGGGCGTTTTGAGTTCATGGCTCATCGCAGCCAGAAAATCGCTTTTGGCCCGGTTGGCAGCTTCCGCCGTCTCCATGGCATCGTATAACTCCTGGGTTCTGCGCACAACCCGTTGTTCCAGATGCCCCTTCTCTTGTTGGATCTGGTTATATAGTTTGGCCTGGTAGATGGCAATTTCCAACTGACGGGCAATGTGCTGAAGAAATTCCTGTTCATTGTCCAACCAGTAGCGGGGGTGAAAACACTGGTGGGCAATTAAGAGGCCCCAAAGCTCATCTTGGACCACGATCGGCACAATCAATTTAGCGCGCACCTGAATCTGACGCAGCATGCTCAGGAGGCAATGGGATTTAGGATAGCTGGTTTCAATGTCAGAGACAGCCTGGGTCAGCCCCCGCCGATACTTCTCTCGAGAATCCGATACTTGAATAAAGCAGAGATCCCCTTCAGTCCAGTGGAGCACGGAAAGAATCTCGTCTCCCGATCGGGATTCATGGGTAATGCGGCCACAATTGGGGGACTGGCTGGCGGGTTGAACAGGGTTCGTACTATTGTCAAATTGATAGATCAGCAGTCGATCCAACTTCAGGAAGGGGCGAACCTGCTGCACAGCAGTCTCCAGAATGATCGGAAGTTCCAGACTTTGCCGAATCTGAGCACTGACCTGATTCAGCAGTCGTTCCTGTTCAACCTGCTGTCGCAGGGCTTCTTCTACCGGACGACAAACAGGGGGATATATGGTGGTGGACCCTTCGGCGGCTGCGCCGGTCAGAACTTCAACCAGATGCAGGGTAAATTCACTTTGCAGACCCGGATCATTGGGTTGCAGGATTGTTCTGGCCTGCTCCAGCTTTTGCTGCACGAGCGGATCTGGGTCAGTCTGGTCCAGACGATCGAGAAAGGCTGCGATCGCACCTGATTCAAAGGTCAAGGCCACATCATAGGTCGTTAAATCGGCTGCCCGGAAGCGGCCCACCAGCAGGGCACTAAAGTTTGGCGAAGCCAGTAGCGCAAACTCAGCCACTTGATCTGAGGTTAAAATAGTCGGGTTGATCAGCCACTCTTCGGTCAGGAATACCCCTGTCTCAGGCTGAGGTTGCCCCATCTCTTGGAGTAAATTCCGCAATTGCTGAAAGGTGGTTCGAGTCAGGGTTCGAGTCAGGGGATGGGCGGAAGAGTTGGCCATGCGAAAAGCAGATGAGCAAGTTGGATCAGCAGCACCTGTATAAAAAGCATCGGTCGAACTCACAAATCAAGTTAAGGTATGAGTTGCGTCTGATCGCTTTCCTAAATTGTCAGAGAACAATTATCAAATCAGCATATCTTAAACTTTTAAAACGCGGGAGAGTACAATGCATCGCTTAGCGGCTGCTCCAGGGGGATGGGATTCCCAGGCTGAGGGCGTTATTTTTGTCGAGCAGACTCCTGCAGACCTCGTCATCCTCACAGCAGCCGATACGGACATCCAGACTCTGGCTGGAGCAGTCCCTCGTCTGCCCGCCGGATTTCCATCGATCCGAGTCGTCAATCTGTTGCAACTTCAGCAGCAACTCACGATCGATACCTATGCTGAAACCGTGCTGCAACAGGCCAAAGTGATTGTGGTGCGCCTGTTGGGGGGACGAGCCTACTGGTCCTATGGTCTGGAGGTGGTGCGGGAACTGGTGCAGCAGACTGGAGGGGCACTGCTGGTCTTACCGGGAGACGATCGTCCTGATCCAGACCTGCTCAGTCATTCCACCGTTCCCCTGGCCGTCGTCAACCGGCTCTGGCAATATTTCACGGAAGGGGGCGTTGAGAATCTGGTCAACGCCCTGAAATTTATGGCGGATAATTGCCTGGGGACTTCTTTCCAGCCCCAACCACCCCAGGTGATTCCCTATGTGGGGCAATATGAGTTTGTGACCCTCACACCGATCTCTGAAAAGTTTGGCTCAAGTCAGCAGACTGGCTTGCAATCCTCTCTGGGGAGGGGATTAGGTATACACGATAGCCTCAAGCGAAGAGGCAAGAACCACAGAGTCGGGATTCTATTCTACCGAGCGTTGGTTCTGTCCGGAAATACCGGGGTGATCGATGCCCTGTGTCAGGCCTTGGTGGAGCGGCATCTGGAGCCAGTGCCCCTATACGTGTTTTCACCCCGCGACCCCGATGCCCAGCAGGAGATGCTCAAATTCTTTCGATCGCCTGCAGGTCAATCCATTGACCTGCTCCTGAATGCCACCAGCTTTTCGGTGGCCCGGTTAGATCAGGAAACCCCCGATCTGGATCTGTGGCAGCAACTGCAGGTGCCCGTGCTTCAGGTAATTTTCAGCAGTGGCAGTCGAGAGCAATGGCAGAGCCGCTTTCAGGGACTGTCTCCCCGAGATATGGCGATCAACGTGGCCCTGCCAGAAGTGGATGGGCGCATCATCAGTCGGGCAGTGTCCTTTAAGGCGGTGCAAAGCCGTTGCGATGCCCTGGAGACAGATGTGGTGGTGTATGAACCAGAGCCCGATCGAATCCAGTTCGTTGCCGATCTGGCAGCCCACTGGATTCGGTTGCGCCAGACTCCGGTGCCGGAGCGCCGCATTGCCCTGATTCTGGCCAACTATCCCACTCGCGATGGCCGATTGGCGAATGGGGTGGGGCTGGATACCCCAGCCAGTTGTATTGAGATTCTGAAAGCGTTGCAGCAAGCAGGCTACTGGGTGGAGAATATTCCAACCAGTGGGGATGACTTGGTCCAGCAGTTAACCGCTGGAGTCACCAATGACCCTGAAGGTCGAGATCTGCGTCCGGTGCACCAGAGCCTGCCTCTGACGGACTATCGCCGCTACTTTACCAGCCTCCCGGCTGAAGTCCAGGCAGGCATCACCGATCGCTGGAGCAGTTTTCCGACCTCCGATCTCCCCATTTATGGTCTGCAATTCGGCCATATTTTTGTTGGTATCCAACCGGCCCGGGGCTATGACCTGGACCCGGCTCTGAACTACCATGCCCCCGATCTGGAACCGCCCCACACTTACCTGGCATTTTATGCCTGGGTGCGGCAGCAGTTTCAGGCCCAGGCGATCGTGCATGTGGGCAAGCATGGCAACCTGGAATGGCTACCGGGCAAGAGTGCGGCATTGGGACCCACCTGCTACCCGGAGGTGGTTCTGGGGCCGATGCCCCATCTCTATCCCTTTATCGTTAATGACCCCGGTGAAGGGGCTCAGGCCAAGCGTCGCACCCAGGCTGTGATTCTGGATCATCTCACCCCACCCATGACCCGGGCCGAACTCTATGGCCCCCTGGAACGGTTGGAGGTGTTGATCGATGAATATTACGAAGCCCAGAATCTGAATCCCTCGCGACTGCCGACGATCGCTGAAAAGATTACGACCCTGGTGATCAAAGAGAATTTACACCAAGACTTGAATATCGAACCTGTGGTCGATGCTGCCTTCTTAACTCGCACCGATGCCTACCTGTGCGAGTTGAAGGAAGCTCAGATCCGAGACGGATTACATATTTTTGGCTGCTGTCCCAGGGGACGACAACTGCGGGATCTGACCGTGGCGATCGCTCGCCAGCCGGGAGGGGGCCGTCTGGGCCTCACCCGTGCCCTGGCCAGGGATCTGGGCCTGGACTTTGACCCCCTTTCCCCCTCTGAGGAGGGAATCTCCGGGCTGCGGGACGGCATCGATCGCCTGGAGGAGCAGGCAGCGGATCTAGTGGATCAACTGATCCGGGAGCCAGGAGCGGATTTGGTGACCCCATGCCCTGGTGCGGCCACCTTACGGGAGTTGGAGTGGGTGCGCGATCGGCTCCTACCGGCTCTCTTCCAGACCCGATCGGAACTCACCCATCTGCTGCAGGGTCTGGATGGCGGGTATGTTCCCAGCGGTCCCTCTGGGGCTCCGACTAGAGGCCGCCCGGAGGTGCTGCCCACGGGACGCAATTTCTATACGGTGGACATCCGAGCGGTGCCGACGGAGAGTGCCTGGGATACGGGGCGCAAAGCAGCAGAAATTCTGGTGGAGCGCTATACCCAGGAGCATGGGGAATATCCCCGCACCCTGGGCCTGTCCATCTGGGGGACAGCGACCATGCGAACCGGTGGTGATGACCTGGCAGAGGCTTTGGCCCTGCTGGGGGTGCGCCCGGTGTGGGATGGTCCTTCCCGACGAGTGGTGGACTTTGAGATTCTGCCCTTGAGCGCTCTCGGTCGTCCCCGGGTGGATGTGACCCTGCGGGTTTCAGGCTTTTTCCGGGATGCCTTCCCGAACTTGATTGACCTGTTTGACCAGGCGATCGCCGCTGTGGCAGCGCTGGAGGAACCCGCTGACCAGAATCCCCTGGCGGCCCAAGTGCGGCAGGAAGCTGAATCCTGGGAGGCTGCGGGACTGACCCTAGAACAGGCTGCCCAGCAGGCCCATTACCGCATCTTTGGCTCACGCCCAGGGGCTTACGGAGCTGGGTTGCAGGGCTTGATTGAATCCCAGAACTGGACAGATGACGCTGACCTGGCTCGCGCCTACATTAACTGGAGCAGCTATGCTTATAGCCGTCGGGCGGAGGGGCAGGCGGCCCCGGCGGCCTTTGAGCAACGGTTACGCCAGATGCAGGTGGTGCTGCATAACCAGGACAACCGGGAGCATGACCTGCTGGACTCCGATGATTATTACCAGTTCCAGGGGGGCTTAGCTGCAGCCGTACGGATGGTGGCTGGGCGAGAGGCCCAGACTTACTTTGGGGATAATGCCTTGCCCGAATCTCCCAAGGTTCGCCTGCTACGGGAGGAAATCGCTAGAGTGTACCGCTCCCGAGTGATTAACCCCAAATGGATTGCGGGGGTGATGCGCCACGGCTACAAAGGGGCGGCGGAAATGGCAGCGACGGTGGATTTCCTATTTGCCTACGATGCTACAGCCCGGTGCGTGGCGGATTACATGTATCAGGATGTGGCTGAGGCCTACCTGCTCCAGGCCGAGGTCCAAACCTTTATCCAACAGAGTAACCCCTGGGCCTTGCGGGACATGGCCGAACGATTGCTGGAGGCTAACCAGCGGGGCCTGTGGCAGGGTGCGGAGTCTAAACTCCTGGATGAGTTACGATCGATCGTCCATCGAGCTGAAGCAGATATTGAACAACGATCGCATCACCCTTGACATTCCCCTGCCATCTGCTTACGTCTGAAGTATACTAGCTTATAGTATAAGCGTACTAAGATGATGGAGACAGAACAGTATCTGGCGTTGCTGGAAAAAGGGGCGCATGCCTGGAATCATTGGCGAGATCTGAATCCGGAGGTTGATCCCGATCTCGCTCGTACCTCTTTGAATGGCACCAACCTGAGTGCCACAAATTTGGCTGGCATGGGGTTTGTCCGGGCCAATCTGATCATGGCGAATCTGCGGAAGGCCGATTGTCGCCGCGCCAACTTCGCAGGGGCCAATCTCAGAGGGGCTGATCTGAGCAGTGCTGATCTGCGAGGAGCCAGCTTGAAATGGGCCAATCTAGCACGGACAAATCTGCAACGGGCCAATCTGAGCGGGGCCAATCTAACTGGCGCGGACCTGAGTAGGGCCGACCTGAGTGGGGCCGACCTGAGTGGGGCGATCGTCACCGATGTGAAATTCACGGGGGCGATTATGCCCGATGGTCTGCCCTTTGGCATCAGGGAGGCGGAACCTGAGATCGTCCTGGAAGAGAAGACTGCTCCAGAGGAAAACCTGCCAACGCCAGCCCGGCCCCCAAACCCGCAACGGGTGCGAAGGCGGCTCCCGGCAAGACCACGTTTAAGCGAGCTGGCACCGCCATCGGAAGACATGGCAGCGATCGCCCACAAAAACGGCAATTATCCAAGATAAAAAGCATCAGACTATCCGCGTCGGGTGCGTAAGCATTCAAGCGAGTCATTAAACTTCAACCTTTTTGCAGGGGGCTGGCCCCCTGCAAAAAGCCATAACTCACAATGCAGTACATATCCCCAACGTTGAACCAACCTCCCTAGAGTTTCTCCCGTTGGGCCGGACTGCTGTCGTGGTGTGGAGTCTCCGGCGAGGCCCCATTACCACTGTAGGAGCCTTTACCATCGTTGGAGAAACTGGCCTCTCCAGCAGGTGCTGGGTTGTGAGATTTCAGCCCCAGACGGGCCTCAAGCCCTTTGATGATGATATAGAGCACCGGAATCACAAACAGACTCAGCACTGTGGCGACACAAATCCCGCCCACGATCGCCGTCCCCAGGGATTGGCGGGCTGCGGCTCCAGCTCCCCCAGCAACCAATAGGGGAATTGCACCCGCAACAGAGGCAAAGGCCGTCATCAGAATCGGTCGCAGGCGACCTTCAGAAGCCTTAATCGCAGACCGAACGATGGTCTCCCCCTCTTCCCGAAGCTGGTTGGCAAACTCCACAATCAGAATGGCGTTTTTACTGGCAATCCCCACCAGCATTACTAGACCGATCTGGGTGTAGACATCATTCGCAAAAGCAGGAAGGGGAACTCCCGTGGCAAGGCTGAGGAGGAAGTTCATCATCCCCCGCAACCAGACTGTGAATAGTGCCCCCAGAATAGCCAGTGGCACCGTCAGCATGATAATTACGGGGTCAATGTAGCTTTCGTACTGGGCCGCCAACACCAGAAACACGAAGACAACACCCAGGCCAAAGATCAGCAGGGCCTGTCCACCGGCCTGAATTTCTTCCAGAGCAATCCCGGACCACTCATAGCCAAACCCCCGGGGCAGGGTTTCTTTGGCGATCTGCTGCATGGCCGCGATCGCTTGTCCAGAACTAACCCCCGGGGCAGGTCCACCCTGGATTTCGATCGAGCGGAACAGGTTGAAGTGGTTGATGATAGAGGGTGCGGTCGTTTGCTTCACCGTCACCAGGTTGCTCAGGGGAATCATCTGGCCTGTGCGCGATCGCACATACAGCTTCCCAATATCCTCCGGGCTGCTGCGAAACTGCTGATCAGCCTGGACATAGACCCGATAGGTGCGTTCAAACTGGTTAAAGTCATTGACATACTGGGAACCCAGGAAGATTTGCAGAGTACTGAAAACCTCACTGAGAGAGACTTGAAGCGCATTCGCCCGTACCCGATCCACTTCCACACTCAATTGGGGGGTGTTGACACTGAAGTTAGGTCGCAGACCCGCCAGTTGAGGACTCTGGGGCGAAGGATAGGTGGTGGCCCGCCCCAGGAATTTACCCAGGGTTTCGCCCATGGCTCCAAACCCCAATCCCCGCTGATCCTGGAGCTGGAAGGAAAAGCCCCCAAAGTTACCCAGCCCCTGAATGGCTGGGGGTGAAAAGGGAATCACAATGGCATCCTTAATACCCAGCAGTTTCGGGAAAAGCCCAGAACCGGGGGGTGGGAAGGGGGTACCAATAATCGCCTGAGCCGTACTCTTCGAACCTTTCCGCTCATCCCAGGGTTTCAAAGTGGTGAAGATAATCCCGTTGTTAGGGGTATTTCCACTGAAGCTAAAGCCACCGACAGCAAAAATGTTCTTCACTTCCGGTTCTTCCTGAATAATCGCCTCAGCTTTTTTCAGGACATCGGTCGTGTAATTAAGAGAGACACCTTCCGGTCCCTGGACGATCGTAATGAAGTAACCCTGATCTTCCTCCGGGATAAATGCCTTCGGCACAAAGCCATAGAACCAGGATGTTAAGACCAGTCCTCCCGTAAACAGGGCCAGCACCCCCCACTTCCAGCGTACCGTCCGATTCAAGTTGCGCTCATACCCTCCACGGGTCCATCCGATCCAGCGGTTGATGCCATTAAAAAACCAGTTATTGGGCGTTTGTCCCCGACGCAGAAGCAGGGCTGCCAGAGTTGGGGTCAGGGTAATGGCATTAAAGGTAGAAATCGTAATCGAAAAGGCGATCGTCAGCGCAAACTGTTTATAAAGCTGGCCAGTGGTGCCAGGAAAAAACGCCACAGGCACAAACACCGCGATCAGCACCAGGGATGTGGCAATCACGGCACTGAACAGGGCATCCATCGATTGTCGAGCCGCTTCAAAGGGGCTCAAACCCTGATCTTGAATTCGGCGGGTAATATCCTCCACCACGATAATGGCATCATCCACCACCAGCCCCGTAGCCAGGGAGATGCCGAACAGGGTCAGGGTGTTGATACTAAACCCGAGGAGCTCGACGAACATGAAGGTTCCGATCAGGGAAACCGGAATCGCAATACTGGGAATCAGTGTAGAGCGCCAGTTTTGCAGAAACAGGAAGATGACCAGAATCACCAGACCCACCGTCTCAAACAGGGTCTTGACCACCTCTTCCACACCGGCCTTAATAAAGGCTGTGGTATTAAAAGCGTCCTGGTAGTGCAACCCGGGGGGAAAACTCTCTGCCAGACGGGTCATTTCTGCCAGTACGGCATCGGCTACATCCAGAGCATTACTGCCGGGAAGCTGGGAAACCCCCATGCCAATCCCCTGGGAAATAACCATCTCACCTGTTTTATCGTCCCTGCGCCCGAAGCGCAGAATACTGCCATAGTTTTCGGCTCCCAGTTCAACCCGCCCGATATCTCGCAGGTAAACCAGCGTTCCATTCTGAGCCGATGGAATGACGATATCCCCAAACTCTGCTTCTGTCTTCAGCCTGCCTTTGGCGCTGATCGTCATCTGATATTGTTGATCGGGCGGGGCAGGTTGTTGACCTACCTGCCCTGCTCCCACCTGCAGGTTCTGATCTTGCAGCGCACTTACCACATCCTGAGGACTCAATCCTCGACTGGCCAATCGAGTTGGGTCCAGCCAGAGGCGCATGGCATACTTCCGCTCTCCGAAGATGATTACATTACCGACCCCCTTGATGCGTTTAACCGCATCTGCGATATACAGGTCGGTGTAGTTGCTCAGGTAGATGTCGTCATAAAGGGGTTTACCATCTGGCCCGGTGTCGGAGTAGATCCCGATCGCCAGCAGGAAGCCGCTGTTTTCCTTCTCCACCCGCACTCCTGTCTGGGTCACGGGACCAGGCAGACGGGATAGCACGGTCGCCACCCGGTTTTGCACATCGACAGCGGCAATGTCCTTATTCCGCTCCAGTTCGAAGGTGAGATTGATGCTACTGGTGCCATCATTGGCGCTGGTGGAGCTAATGTACTTGACCCCCTCCACCCCATTCAATTCCCGCTCCAGGATATTGGTGACGGTGGATTCAACCACCTCCGCATTGGCTCCCACGTAATTGGCTGTCACCGTAACCTGGGGAGGGGTGATATCCGGGAATTGAGCCACCGGTAGCAGCGGAATGGCCGCAATACCGAGCAGAGTAATGATGATGGAACAGACGGTAGCCAGAACGGGCCGCCGAATGAAGAAATCAGATATGGAGAGGATCATCAGGATTTGCCCTCTGATTTTTCAGCGTTTGTGCTGCCCTGTTCACTGATGGGCGCACAGTCTTGCAGTTGCAACAGGTTATCCACCGCAATCCGATCGGAGGGTTTTAGCCCTTCCAAAACCTCCTGATTATTGCCGATGATTTTTCCGCTCCGAATAATTTGCTGGCGCACGACCAGTTGATCATCCTTGGGTAACCGTCCTTTCGGTTTACCCTGCTGCTCATCCGTTGCCTTGCACCGGGCATCATATCGTTCTGGGACAAAGACAAAGTCCTTGCCCGCCTGACGGGCAATGGCTGTAACGGGAACCAAAACCCCATTGGCCTGTCGAGCCCAGATAATCCGGGCTCCAATAAACTGCTGGGTGCGAAGCTTGCCATCGGCATTGTCAAACACGGCCTTCACCAGGACTGATTGGGACTGCGGATCGACATCAGGAGCAATGAAGAAGATTCGTCCAGTTTTCAGGGGACGACCCCCAGCCTGGCTGATCAACTGGACGGGCAACCCTTTGCGGAGACGGGGGGCTTTTTCGATCGGAATCCCCACCTGAATTTCCAGTTCCTTATTCTGAGTGATGCTCAGCAGCGAGGTAGTACTGCTGACATAGTCCCCTACTTTGATCGGAATATCCCCCACCGTGCCATTAAAAGGTGCAGCGATGGTGTAGTACTGAAGCTGAACCTCCTGCTGAGTCACATTGCTCTGAGCTTCGTTGAAGGCACGCTGACTGCGGGTAATGTTGGATTCCTGGCGGGCTATGATCGCCCGTTGGGCTCGAATATCGGCCTCAGCTTCTAACAGTTCAGCCTGGGCCGTCTGGAGGCTGTTCAATTTCTGATCCAGCAGTTGGCGACTGGCCGCCCCCTCCCGATAAAGTCGTTGGAACCGATCGTACTCCTGCTGATTCAGTCTGACATCGGCCTGGCGAGCCTGACGAATCGCCTCAAGGGACTGCAGAGCATCTCTGGCATTGGCCGCATCAGCACGGGCTGATTCGATCTCGGCCAGGGAGGTTTCAACGGCAAACTGTCGGTTGCTAACCACGGCCTCCTGCTCTGCCGGGTCAATCTGCAGGACGGTTTGCCCTGCAGTCACTGGATCCCCAGCTCGAACCAGAATCTCCTGAACCTGACCCGCAACTCGGGGACGCAGGGTAACCGACTGACGAGATTGGAGACTGGCTACGTATTCAGAGCTGTCTTCGATCGTGGCTGTCGTCACCGGGGCTGTTTTCACTGGCAAGGGAGGAGGACCACCCTGCCCCAGGGAAGCCAGAGGAGCCAGCAAGCGACTGAAGATCAGCCAAGCTCCACCCCCCAGGAGTAGCAGGATTGTTAACAAAATAGCCGGGAGTAAAAATCTCCTCGGCTTGGGACGAGAGGGTCCTGTTTCGCCTCCCTCCTGCTCTGGGGCTGCGGCAGAAATCGAAGTTCCTTCGGGTAAGGATTGCATGGTGTTGTGTGGTGATGCGGGACAAAGAGACTCAAAGAGTCAGAACAAAAATTGTTAAGCAGTATTACTTGTAGTACATCACTATCATGTTGGGAACTTCGTCTGGGAGGATCGTCCGATCGGGTGATAAAGCTTGTGGAGCCATTAAGTTATGTCCCTATCACCTTCGCGTCAGACAGATTGGATTCTGACTTCTGGCCCCTGCAGGCTCCCGAGGTTTTTTCAGGCAGAGGCTACCGTTCCCACTTCAAAGACGCGACCAATAACTTCCTCGATCGGCGGATCTTGCACTGTCAGATCCAGCACATCCAGCTCTGCCAGAATCCGGGAAACTGTCCCCGTCAAAGCTTCTCGCTGCACCGTAAAGCAGGCGGTCTGGCCATCCAGCCTGGACAGTTCCCCATAGGCTGCGAGGTCCAGTTGGGAGTAGGGGCACTTGAATTCGATCTGAACCTGACGGTAGGGGGCAAAGCGATCGAGCAACCCATCCAGTCTGCCGTCATAAATCAACTGTCCCTGGTGAATCAGCAGCACCCGCTGGCAAAGCGCGATGATATCGGCCATGTAGTGGCTGGTTAGCAAAATAGTTGCCCCATAGCGCTGATTATATTCTCGCAAAAAATCCCGCACAGCTGCCTGGGCGTTGACATCCAGCCCCAAGGTTGGCTCGTCCAGAAACAGGACCTGGGGCCGATGCAGCAGGGCCGCCAGCAATTCCGCTTTCATCCGCTCCCCCAGGGAGAGTTTGCGGACAGGCTGGGTCAGCTTCTCGTGCAGGGCCAGCATATTTGCCAGTTCCTCCACCCGATAGCGAAATTCCCGCTCACTGATGTCATAGACCGCTGCGTTAATCCGCAACGAGTCCAGAGCTGGCAGATCCCAGATCAGCTGTTGTTTTTGGCCCATGACCAGGGTAATCTGCTTCAGGAAAGCAGTCTCTCGTTTAAAGGGAACATGCCCCGCCACCCGGACCTGGCCTGCCGAAGGATGGATCAGCCCCGTCAGCATTTTCAGGGTCGTGGTTTTCCCAGCTCCATTCGGCCCCAGGAAGCCCACAACCTCCCCTGGTTCAATCTGGAATGATACCCCTTTAACGGCTTCGATGTTGCGGTAGGTGCGACGCAAAAAATGGCGCAACGTCCCCTTTAAAGTGGGCTCTTTCATCGCTACCGGGTAAACCTTCCCCAGCCCCTCTGTTTCGACGATCGCCATGATTCCCTAAAACCTATCCTTTCCCCCAATCATAGCGAGGTCTGTTCGACTTCCTGCGAGCAGAATTAGAAAACCCGATCGCCAGGAATGATGTTCCGGTAGGATCGGGTTTACTTTCAGACTGAAGCAGGACTAATTGACAATATCAATCTCTCAAGAGTCACGTCTAAGAAGCGTAGGCAAAATTGAGAGCCCACAGGATCAAAATAGCGATCGCTCCCAGCACTAGAATGCCAGAGAGCGCAACAGCCACGGGCTTATCTGCACCTTCGAACTTCATGATTCCGCGATTCAGGTCTGACATAGCACTGTAATCCTTAGTCAATGAATGGAAAGACTCCGCCGATTATTTTAGCGACTCCCTCTGATATCCCCCTCAGATTTAAGGTTTTTGATCTGATTGACCATCCCGATCTGGGAAAGGTGCTAACGAATATCGATCGGGAATAGCCAGATCAAAGGATTACAGGCAACACTTCCGATGAACAAGCGTTGCTTTGAAACTGTTTCTGGCAAAGCTCCCACCCCACCCGTTTGAATGGATACTAACTATGCCCAATGCTGCTGCCGGGATGGCTGCTCTGCAACTTTTCTACAATCTAACCACAGGTCTCTGGGATACCACAGGCTGGTGGAACGCTGCCAACGCCCTGGAAACCACGATCGACTACTCCCGCGTCACCAACACCCTCACCTACCGGGGCAACATCTTCAACACCTTCGAGAAGAACAAACACACCGGCTTTTTGAATCCCTGGTTTTACGATGACCAGGGCTGGTGGGCCTTAGCCTGGATCAAAGCCTATGATCTGACCCACAATCCCCGCTATCTGGAGATGGCAAAAAGTATCTTTGAGGATATGAAGCAGGGGTGGGATAGTGTTTGTCAGGGGGGCCTGTGGTGGAAAAAGAACCGGACTTACAAAAACGCCATCACCAACGAACTATTTCTGGCGGTGGCGGTGCGGCTGCACCTGCGGACACCCGACGATCGGGAATACCTGGACTGGGCCTTAAAGACCTGGGCCTGGTTTCAGCACAGCGGCATGATTAACGGCAACAGTCTGGTGAATGATGGCCTCACCGATGATTGTCGCAACAATGGCCAGACAACCTGGACCTACAATCAGGGTGTTATTCTGGGAGCTTTGGTGGATCTGTATCGCGCCACCAAGGATCCAACGCTGCTGGCTCAGGCAGAGGCGATCGCCGATGCCGCAATTCAGGCATTGGCTCCGAATGGCATCTTGCAAGAACCCTGTGAACCCGATTGCGGTAACGACGGTCCTCAATTCAAAGGAATTTTTATCCGGAACCTGGCCTATTTGTATGAAGCCAGCCCCAAACCTGCCTATCGTAACTTTGTGATTCAGAATGCCGAGGCCATCTGGCAAAATCGGAATGAAGCCGATCAGTTTGGTTTGAGTTGGGCGAAAGCCGTAGACAAAGCCGATGCCTCTCGCCAGAGTGCAGCGATGGATGCCCTCAATGCAGCAATTGCGGTGGATCTGAATGCACCCCCGACACCCCCGATCGGAGAATTGCCTTCAAATTACCAAAACAGATAAATCGATTCAGGCAGCAACGCCCAAAAAGGAACTCAGTGAACGGGTACATCCTTGTGATGAGTGTGGATATGTCCCTGTCCGAGATGTTGCCGCCGCGCAAGTGGTGATGCAACGTGGAGTTGTAGCCGTTGGACATAATTAACCCTTTAAGCCGCTCCCTGCTTCGGTTGGAACGATATATCGCTGCATAATCAGGAAAAACAGAAGGATGGGGGCGATCGAAATGACGGAACCTGCTGCAATCAGTCGCCAGTTGCCGGAAAAGATCCCTTCCAGCTTAGCGACACCCACGGGCAGGGTGTAGAATTCTGGCTGATCCACCACAATCAGGGGCCAGAGGAAATCACTCCAGGAGCCAATGAACACGAAAATAGCCAGCGTCACCAAAGCTGGACGTACGGAGGGCAGCATGACGTGCCACCACAGTCCTAACTCTGAGCATCCATCGATGCGGGCGGCTTCCTCCAGTTCCTTGGGCACTCCCTGGAACGCCTGTCGCAGCAGAAAGATGCCAAAGGCAGAGGCGATCGCGGGAAAAATCATCCCCAGATAGGTGTTGCGGAGGCCCAACTGCACCGTCAGGATGTAAAGGGGAATCATGACGATCTGGAAGGGAATCAGAATGGTGGTGACGATCGTGGTGAAGATCAGATCTCGACCCCGAAAGGTGAGACGGGCCAGGGGATAAGCGGCCAGGGCGCAGCAAATGAGATTCAGAACCACTGTTAGTCCGGAGACCAGCACACTGTTGAATAGATAGCGGCCAAAGGGGGTGGTCTGCCATACTTCCAGATAATTCTGTAGGGTGGGGGCAGCGGGCAAGAACTGGGGCGGATACTGGAACAGGTTTTCCCAGGGGGATTTGAGGGAGGTGCTGATCAGCCAGAGGAGGGGGAACAGCATCAGGAGGGCGATCGCTCCCAGTAGGGCATAGGTCCACCCATACCGCCAGACCAGGGTTAGAGAGTTCTGGGATTTCATTTCGTGGCCACCACCGCCAGATTCCAGGCAAATCGGCGCAACAGGGGGATTTTCTTCAGCAGTTGATCTAATTTTTCCAGCCGCAGATAGGTGGGTTCTAATCGGGCTTGCTCAGAAATAATCTTTTTCCAGTAGCGTTCCTGATTCGGATCGACCCGCTCGATCAGATAGAACTGGCAGAAAATCAGCAGACTGGCTAGCCAGAAGGTGTCGTATTCGGTCTGGCTGAACAGGGACTGGATACGATCGACAATACGGATATCGAGGGGTGATTCATCTTCGGTTCTGACTGCCGTTGCCATTTGCCGGTAGATATTGATGATGGGATTATGCCGCAGGGGGTCCCAGAAGCAAACTTTGCCCCCTGGCTTCACCACCCGATGCATTTCCTGCAGGGCTCTGTCTGCATCAGGCAGGTGATGGAGCAGATTGGCGGCATAGACCAGATCGAACGTGTTGTTTGGGAAGTCAATTTCCATCGCGTTGATGGTTTTCCCCTCCAGTTGTACCCCGTTAGCAGCAGCCAGCTTGAGGGTAACGTCTACCATGCCGGGAGAATAATCAGAGGCCACACAGCAGGCTCCCCGCTGACTGAAGTAAACGCTGCTTTCCCCGGCCCCACAGCCCAGATCTAGCAGGGACTTCCCCCGCAAGTCTCCGATTTTTTGCAGAATGAAGCGGTTCTCTGGGGCTGTGCAGGCTTCAAAGTAGTCTTTGACATTGATACCATCCACCTCGATCGCAGCGGCCCAGAGGTCATGAAATTGCCGCTCTCGCTCCAGTACGTCTTCTGTCATGTCCATTGATTCCGCAGCATGCTGGTCTCTTTCATTTGGTGATATCAGATTTGCAGGGCCATGTCATGCTTTTGGCCGCCACCCCTGTTTGACAATCTGACGGGTGCGGGCAATCACCAGGGCATCCGAGGGCACATCCTTGGTGATGGTGGACCCAGCGGCAACTGTCACATCTTCCCCGATCGTCAGGGGAGCGACTAGGACACTGTTAGACCCGGTTTTGCTGCGATCGCCGATCGTGGTGTGGTGTTTTCTCACCCCATCATAGTTGGCCGTAATGGTACCCGCTCCAATATTGACCTGATTCCCCAGGGTGGCATCCCCCAGATAGGAGAGATGGGCCGCATTGGTGCGATCGCCCAGGGTGGCATTTTTTAACTCGACGAAATTGCCGATGCGGCAGGCCGCCCCGATGCTAGAGTGGCCGCGCAGATGGGCATAGGGACCAATCCGGCTATCTGCGGCCACCTGGCTGTCGCTGACCACCGAGAAGAGCACCGTCACCCGCTCCCCAATCTGGCTGTTTTCAATCAGACTACCGGGACCAATCCGGGAACCTGCTCCAATCACGGTCTGGCCTCGCAGGTGGGTTTGGGGTTCAATCACCACATCGGGATGTAACTGCACGGTGTCATCAATGGTGACGCTATCTGGGTCGATCAGGGTGACCCCGGCAGCCATCCAGCGATCCTTAATCCGAGTTTGCAGGATGCTGTAGGCGCTGGCCAGTTGCTTGCGATCGTTGATCCCCAGGATTTCCTGATAATCGTCCACATCCACGGCCATCACCTGACCCATATCACTGACCACATCGGTCAGGTAATATTCCTGCTGGTCATTATCGGCCCGGAGCCTGGGCAATGCTTCTGCCAGATCAGCCCAGCGGAAACAGTAGATGCCCGCATTAACCCGGTGATTCTGGCGCTGGGCCGGGGTACAGTCCCGGTCCTCCACAATTTGCTTGAGAATATTTTGACCATCACAGAACACCCGACCATAGCCTTTAGGATTGGCCAGTTGGGCGGTGAGGATGGTGGCGGCATTCTGGTGTTGTCGGTGAGTGTCAATCAGAAGCTTTAGGGTCTGGGGGCGCAGCAGGGGCACATCCCCATTCAGCACCAGCACATCTCCTGGATATCCCTGTAAATGGGGCAGGACTTGTTGCACGGCATGGCCCGTTCCTAGCTGTTCCTGCTGTTCGACAAACTCGATCTGGGGCAAAGTCTGTAAGGTTTGCTGGACCAGTTGCCCCTGATATCCAATAATCACCAGTTGCCGATCCACCTGAATTTCTGACAGGCTGCTAATCACCCGTTCGACCAGCGATCGTCCCCCCAGGTTGTGAAGTACCTTGGGCAGGTCAGATTTCATTCTTGTTCCTTTGCCAGCCGCCAGTATTACCGCCGCTACCATGACTCTGTTTCTTCCATCCAATCTTCTCCAACGGAGTATACCCTGTTCGGTTGTCGTATTATAGGGGCGTCCAGGTCAAAGGATGGCGATCGGGGATTTTACTGAAAAAGTTACTCCCTCAGGGCATCTGTCTGGATCAGTGATGATTTCGATGGGAGAAAGCACATATGTTTGGTTTAGGTTGGCCCGAAGTCGTGATTATTATCATCGCTGCGGTGATTATTTTTGGACCGAAAAAGATCCCCGAGCTGGGTAATGCCCTGGGTAAAACCCTACGGGGTTTCAAGGAAGAACTGCAAAACCCAGAATCCGATCAGGAGAAATCTGACCAAGAAGAGGATTAGAGCATCGCTCCAGTCTCACCGTTTCTTCGACGTGGAGGTGATTTGGAGGATGCGTGGTGTTCTCCAACGGGGGGCAGGGGGCCAGACCCCTGCCCAGTAAAACCAACATTTTAATGCTTGCCGCCCAATCAGCGGCCAATGCCCACATAACGGAAACCCGCCTGCTCCAGCACTTCTTGGCTCAGGAAATTACGCCCATCAATGATGACGGCATGGCTCATGAACTGGGCCATTTTGCCGTAGTCCAGATTGCGGAACTGTTGCCAATCGGTCACCAGTACCAGGGCATCACACCCATCTGCCAGCCGTTCTGGATCCGTTTCCACCAGCACATTCGATAAGCCATGGCGAAGCCCGGTTTGAGACACGATCGGGTCATAGGCTTTAACTTTCGCTCCCAGACGGCTGAGTTGCTCGATCAGGTCCAGGGCGGGGGCATCCCGCATGTCATCGGTATCGGGCTTAAAGGTGAGGCCAAGCAGACCGATCGTTTTTCCTTTCAAAATCTTCAGGGTCTGCTGTAACTTCTCAACTGCCAGGAGCCGTTGCCGCTGGTTCACGCTCACGGCTGCTTTCAGCAACTGGGCTTCATACCCATAATCATCAGCGGTATGGATCAGAGCGGAGACATCCTTCGGGAAGCAGGAGCCCCCCCAGCCAATTCCGGCTTGCAGAAACTTGTTGCCAATTCGAGAATCCAGACCGATCCCCTTAGCCACCTGGGTCACATCGGCACCCACCCGATCGCAAATATTGGCCACTTCATTGATAAAGCTAATCTTGGTTGCCAGGAAGGCATTGGCAGCATATTTAATCATTTCTGCCGAGCTCAGGTCCGTTAGCACCACTGGCACTGGTGGCAGGGCATGATTTTCGGCATGCTTGCGCTCCACAATTGGGAGATAGAGTTCCTGCATCATCTCTAGGGCTCGGGGGCTGTTGCCACCCAGAACGATGCGATCGGGATTGAAGGTATCGTAAACGGCGGAACCCTCCCGCAGAAATTCCGGGTTGCTGACCACGTCAAAGTCATCTTTGATTTCGTCGATCGCATCACTCCCGGCGGTATCGCCCGCCTGAATCAGGGATTGCTGGCGCTCCCGAATCCCATCCAGAACAATCCGCCGGACCCAGTCTCCCGAGCCGATCGGCACCGTTGATTTGTTCACAATTACCTTATACCCACCGGTCAAATGAGCGCCAATCCCTTTGGCTACGGCTTCCACATAGCGGGTATCGCTCTCACCCGTGGGCAAAGGAGGTGTGCCCACTGCAATGAAGAGAATTTCTCCATGGGCTACCCCGGCTCCCAGGTCCGTCGTAAACTCGATTTTACCGGCCTGGATCGCCGCCTGCATGATCTCGGATAGTCCCGGCTCGAAAATAGGAGATTGACCGGCCTGCATTAATTTCACTTTTTCTTCATTGTTATCCACACAGATAACCTGGTGCCCAATGTGAGCCAGACAGGCTCCTGTAACAAGGCCGACATATCCTGTACCGATGACACAAACACGCATGGATGGGTCCTCTAGTTAGCGTAAATAGTAGGATGGGGTTTGTTGAAACAGCGGAAGAACTCTGGGTGAGGCTACCCTCAGGGGGAAGAGGGAGCACCGATCGTATCCGCCAGCAAGGCATTACCAGATGTTTCGCCCGTAATCCGGGAGCGGAAATCTGCGATCGTGCGGGTGAGACCTTCTTTCAAGGGAACGGTGGGCTGCCACCCCAGCCAGGTTTTAGCTCGGGTGATATCGGGCTTGCGCCGACGGGGATCATCCTGGGGCAGGGGTTCGTACTTAATTTCCCCAGTGGGATTGATCATCTCTTGAATCGTTTGAGCCAGTTGCAGAATGGTGTATTCGTCAGGGTTGCCCAGGTTCACCGGTCCCGTATGGTCACTGTTCATGAGCCGGATGAAGCCTTCCACCAGATCAGAAACATAGCAGAAGCTGCGAGTTTGTGAACCTGTGCCATAAACGGTCAGGGGATGATTGCGGAGGGCCTGAACAATAAAATTGCTGACCACCCGACCATCGTTTTCTAACATGCGGGGACCATAGGTATTGAAGATCCGCACGACCCGAATCTGAACATCATTCTGGCGCATATAGTCAAAGGCCAGGGTTTCGGCGACCCGCTTACCCTCGTCATAGCAAGATCGGATGCCGATCGGATTAACATTGCCCCGGTAGTCTTCGGTTTGGGGATGGACTTCCGGATCACCATAGACTTCAGAGGTGGAGGCCAGAAAAAACCGGGCTTTGACCCGTTTCGCTAGCCCCAACATGTTCAGCGTCCCCATGACATTGGTTTTGATCGTTTTAACTGGGTTGTACTGATAATGTTGAGGAGAGGCTGGGCAAGCCAGATGATAAATCTGGTCAGCCTCCAGACGAATTGGCTCAGTCACATCATGACGAATCAGTTCAAAGTTAGGGTTCCCCAGCCATTTGAGGATGTTGCGCTTATGGCCGGTAAAAAAATTATCCAGGCAGAGAACTTCGTGGTTCTCCGCCATCAGACGATCAATCAGATGGGAACCGATAAAGCCCGCTCCACCAGTAACTAAAATCCTCATAACCTTCCTGTTGCAGGTGTTCAAATAGATTGGCAATCAAGATAACAGTAAATCACCGCCCCAGCTAGCTTATCCCCGAATTCAATTCCCGGCAGTAAATACTTGATAAATCCTGTGTAAATTTCAAATCTTTCAATTTGAAGTTAAGCTATCCGATTTTTTGAGAAGTCGAATCGTGTAACCCTATATTTTTCAAGGATGCCTGGAGCCATCCGGCATGGTTGCTCCCGTTAACCGGGCACCGTTCAGATTGGCCTCCCAAAGATTGGCTTTACTGAGATTGGCTTTGATCAGATTGGCATTGGTTAGATTGGCCTGTTGCAGGTTGGCCATGCACAGGTCAGCCCCCTGTAAGTTAGTGTGACTCAGGTTTGCCTGACTCAGGGTCGCCTCACGCAAATCGGCCTGTTGCAGGTTAGCCCCTGGTAGATTGGCCTTATACAGGTTGGCCCCAATTAGGTTCACCCCTAACATGTTGGCTTTATACAAATTGGTGCCTACTAGATTGGCCATGCACAGGTTGGCCCGCACCAGATTGGCCATATAAAGGCTGGCCTTACTCAGATCTGCTCCAACTAGATTGGAAAGACTCAGGTCCGCCTCCCGTAAATCGGCAGATCGCAGGTTGGCTTCCCGCATATTGGCCTGACTCAGGGTAACTTCCCGTAAATCAGCCTTATACAGGTTGGCTTCCCGTAAATTCACGACATATAGGATAGCTGTGTATAAACTGGCTCCTTCTAGATTGGCCATAGCCAGGTTCGCCTTTTCCAGATTGGCCATGCATAGGTCAGCTCGACTGAGGTTAACTTCCCGCAGATCCGCCTGATAAAGATTGGCCTCCCTGAGATTACCGATGTAAAGAGTGGCTGTGTATAAGTTGGCCCCTTCCAGGTTGGCATTCCTGAGATTGGCCCCTTCCAGATTGGCCATACAGAGATCGGCTCCGCTCAAGTTAACCTGACGCAAATCTGCCTCATGCAGATCTGCTTCCCTGAGGTTTGCCATGTCAGAGGTAGCCCCATTGGCCTGCGTTGCCTGCTCAGTCTGTCTGTCCCACCATTGGTTCCAACTGGCAACGCCTTGTTCTAAAAGAGCGAGGTGTTCCTTGTTTGCCATCCGGGATTCTCCTTACATACCCACCAGTATTCCCAGAATTCAGCTAAAATCTCGTTCCTGGTGTAACTGTAGCAGGGATCTGGCTAGGTGCTGATACTGATTCGGCTGGTTATAAATTTGAGCGGAAATACGGATTAGGCGGCTATGGGGAGAGGTCCAGGGAATAATGGGAACTTCAATCTGAAATTGCTCCAGAAGTATTTCATAGAGGGATTCTGGCAGGCCCTCTGGAAGGGGTAGGGTCGCCATGGCTCCGATCATTTCTGCTGGAGCAGGAAGGGGAATGGACAGGGTCTGGCTTAAAAGCTGGCGAGCCTGTAAAACCCGATCGTGGTTGCTGGCCATTAACTCTGGCCAACCTCCGGGTAGTAGAGACCCCAGAAAGCGAATCGCCTCTGGAACCGCCAGATAAGCTGTGGGATCGCCGGTACCGGTCCAATCAAACTCCAGGTGGAAGAAGGATCGATCGCGCCGGGGAGAATTGGCTCCATGACTGATGGTGAGCGGGCGCAGGGTGCCCTGGCGATCGGGGGGAACGTAGAGGAATGCGGCTCCCTTCGGTGCACAGAGCCACTTATGGCAGTTGCCTGTGTAGTACGCAGCGCCGATCGCAGATAGATTCAGGGGGATCATGCCTGGGGCATGGGCTCCATCTACCAGGGTTGGAATGCCCCGATCGGCCAGTTGTCCCACCAGTTCTGCCAGGGGAAAGATTAGAGCCGTCTGACTGGACACATGATCCACCAGGGCCAGACGGGTGCGGGAACTGGCCCTAGCCAGCACTGCTTCCACCACCTGATCCGGATCTGCGATCGGAAAGGGCACCTCTGCTACCACTACTGTGGCCCCAGTTTGCTCCGCTACAAAATTCAGCCCATTGCGACAGGCATTGTACTCGTGGTTTGTCGTCAATAGTTCGTCGCCGGGGCCAAATTGCGGCAACAGCGATCGCAGTACGGTGTTTACCCCTGTCGTGGCGTTAGGGACAAAAGCCAGTTCTTCTGGATCAGCTCCGACAAAAGCAGCCAGCTCACGACGGGCCTGATCCAGCAACCCTTCCCACTCTCGTCCAAAGAAGTGGAGAGGTTGTCGTTCCAGGCGATCGCGCAGCTCTTGCTGTACCTGAAGCACCGGGATTGGACAGGCTCCGAAGGAGCCATGGTTGAGAAAGGTAACTGTGGGATCAAGGGACCAAAATTTGCTCCAGGCGGTGTCATTAGTCATTAGCCATTAGTTATTAGTGATTGGATTACTTCCTTTCCTTCCCTCGCGCTCAGGCTCTGCCTGGGTGCCCCAGCATGAATGTCAGGGTGGGTCAATGACACGGAAGGTCAAATTAATTCGGGGTGCAACCGGACGTTTGGTCTTCGGCACCTGATGTTGCCAGTCGTGCTGAGCGGAGCCTTGCATCAGAAGCAAGCTGCCGGAAGTGAGTTCCAGTTGGTGCCGCAAGCCTTTTTCACGTCGATGCCGCAATCGGAAACGGCGTGTTCCTCCTAGACTGAGGGATGCAATAACTGGATTCAGGCCCAGTTCTGGTTCATCATCGCTGTGCCAACCCATACTGTCGTTACCATCCCGGTAGAGGTTGAGCAACACGCTATTGAAGCTGACCCCAGAGACCGCCTCTACCGTTGCCTTCAGCTTCAGTAGCAGGGGCGTCCAGGGGGCGGGCTGCATCGTAATTCGGGAGTAGGTATAGGACTTACCCGCATCCCCAACCCAGGCAGTGAGTCTGGGTTGGGGCATAGAACGACCGTATATCGTGATCCAGTCCTGCCGCCACTCGATCGTTTCGACCAGTTCGGTAAAATAGCGATCGCAATCTCCCCCATCCAGTAGGGAAGGATAGAAGCAGATATCAGCATTCAGAAGTTGGCCTGCAAACATTAACCGCTCAGGCTTAGACCCTGCTCCTCAGGTCAATTCAGGGGGTTCCCGGTTTAATCACGACAATGCCATAGGCTTCAGGGGAAAGATGTTGCTGGGCAGCAATCTGGAGATCGGTGGCGGTCAGAGCCTGGATGTGGGCAGGATAATGGAAGGCCGGAGTTAAGTCGGCAACCAGGGTCTGGTAGTAGCCGTAGAGACTGGCGCGATCGCTGGGCATTTCATTGCCGAAGACAAACCGATTGGCGACCTGGGTCTGGACACGGGAGACTTCGAGGTCACTGACGAGGTCTGTTTGTAGAGTTTGAAGATGGGTTAAAATCGCCGATTCTACTGCGGGGACGTTTTCGGCGGGAAGTTGGGCGGAGATGTAGAAAGTTCCCTGCTGGGCGTAGGTCATGTTGCTGGCGGAGATGGCTGAAACCAGACCCCGTTCTTCCCGCAAATCGCGCACCAGGCGAGCGGTTCTTCCGTATCCCAGGATGGAAGCCAGTACATCCAGGGCATAGGTCTGGTTCAGGTTGGCTAACCCTGGTACACGCCAGGCCATAATCAGCCGCGCTTGCTGCAGGCTCTCATCCACAAATTCCTGGCGCACAACCTGGGTGAAGGCGGGTTCAGGCGCATTGTCGGGTAGTTCGAGGGTTGGCAGGGGAAGGTTGAGACGCTGGGATTGGTGGGATTGGGCTCGATCAAGACCTTCCTCCACAATTTCAATCAGGTCTGGGACAGGGAGATTGCCAACTGCTACCGCTGTCATGGCAGGGGGGCGGTACCAGGTGGCGTGAAACTCCCGCATCTGCTCAGGGGTAAGTTGGGCGATCACAGCGGCTGGGCCGAGGACAGGCCGTCGATAGGGGGATCGTTCAAAGGCGACTTCCACGGCCCGCTGAAAGGTGCGACGGCGAGGATTGTCTTCCGCCCGACGAATTTCTTCTAGTACCACCGATCGTTCCCGCTCAAAAGCGGCATCGGGAATATCTGGATTCAGCACGACATCAATTTGCAGGGGAGCCAGGTCTGCAAAGTCGTGGGGAGCAGCCGTGATATAAAAGTGGGTGTAATCCTGACTGGTGGCAGCATTGGTCATGGCACCGCGCTCTTCGACCAGGCGTTCAAACTCCCCACTTTGTAAGCGGGCTGTCCCTTTGAAAACCATGTGCTCTAGAAAGTGGGCCATCCCATTAATAGCATTTGGTTCCAGGGCAGAACCCACACCCAGCCATAAACTCAAATTAACGGCCTCAACCGGGATTTGTTCGGCAATGATGGTTAATCCACTGGCAGATTGGTGAATGGTCGGTGAATTCAGGCGGGAAAGGGAAGGGGTCTGGAGCAGGGTGGATGTCATTCGTAAACTCTAATTTACGGTGTCTTAATCTATCTTAACTGTCGTTGGGACGAATCAATCGTGTTGTTGATTACCAAATTGGTTGAGGTTGGGGCAGCAGGATAGGAACTGAAGGGATATTCCTTTAATGCTGTACCACAGTTTTTGCAAAATCGGGCATCGGTGTCATGCAGAAATAGGCCACACCCTGAACAGGGGAGTTCCTTGCGGTCAGATGTCCGAGCCAGCCGTTTAATCAGATCGCCAACCTGCCAGGGGATCAGGGCCACTCCCGTCAGAATCATGGAAACAGCCAGCAGCCGACCAACCTGGGAAACGGGAGCAATGTCGCCAAAACCCACCGTGGTCATGGTTGCGATCGAAAAATAGACCGCATCCAGAAATGTGTTAAATCCGCTGGGGTTGGCTGGGTGTTCAACCTGATAAATCAGCCCAGAGTAAACAAAGACGATCGCGAATAGGGTAAACAGGATGCGGGTAAAAATGAAGCCATCGTCACTGCTGACATAGCCCAACAGCGTCCGGCCTTCCAGCAACCGAATCAGCTTCAGGATCCGGAACCAGCGCAGCACCCGAACAAAACTGATGTTCGCAGCCCCCAGCAGAAAGGGCAAAATCGCCAGGAGATCAATCAGGGAGTAAAGGCTGAAAAAGTACCGTAATCGCTTCTCGGCGCACCAAAGCCGCAGCAGATATTCTGCACCGAACAGGATCAGAATACTTAAATCAATCGTATCCAGGACTTGCCGAACCCCACGGGTGATGGGATAAGTCTCAGCTACAAAGATCAGGGAGGACAGTAGGACCAATCCTGCAATGGAAAGGTTAACCACTTTGCCGATCGAAGTATCGATATCCTCCAGGTAGGAGGTCAATTTTTGACGTAACATTCCAGATCTTTTTCCTTGCAGCAAAGATGCAGTTGCTTCCCTATGCTAGCTTTGAACCCCGATTGGTCATACCAAATCTCTACAGTCCTTCCAGTTCCTTACCCAGGGCAATCAGAGGGTCAAACTTGTAGCTCTTGACCAGGTGAGTTAGAGCCCGAGCCAGGTCCTCCTGTTCGGCGGGGATCTGCTGAATCAACTGCATACAGGCACCAGGGCTGAGACGACGAATAGCATGGCAAAAGTTGGTTTTCCAGACATCAGGCATCATCGAGAAGTACTCGGCTTTGAGTGGGTAAGGAATCTCTGAGCTGCTCGATTGAAAACTGGTGTCGATCGGGCGCTCTTGCTCCTGAAACAGATACTGGACCTGCAGGTGTCGGGTAATTCCGGCAAACAACTCATCAAACTTGAACGGCTTATAGATGCAATCATCACAGCCCACGGAGAGAATATGCGATCGCTGCTCATCAAAAGCGCTGGCTGTCAGGGCAATAATTTTAGTGTTATGGATTTCCTGTTCTCTAGTTCTGATCTGTCGGGTTGCCTCATAGCCGTTCATCACGGGCATCTGCATATCCATCAAGATCAGATGGGGGGACCACTGTTCCCAGAGATCCAGGGCTTCCTGCCCATTTCCGGCCTCCTTGATCTGAAATCCAACTCTGGATAATAACCGACTGATGAGGAGGCGGCTATCAAAGTTGTCTTCCACAATCAGAATGCGATAGTTGGGTTGATTGGGGGCCAGCCCAATCACCTGTCGAGAACTCCCTTCTTTGCGGGAATGTTCAGTTGCAACCTGGTATCCCTGCACATAAAACCGGAAGGTCGCTCCCTGGTTAGGGGTACTGGTGACGGCAATCTCCCCGCCCATCAATTGCACAAAGCGACGACTGATTGCTAACCCCAACCCTGTTCCTTGCTGGGTTTTGCGTCCGGCTGCAGTTTGCACAAAGGCATCAAACAAGGTCTCAATTTCTCCAGGCGCAATCCCGGGACCCGTATCTTCCACCTCAAAGCAAAGGATTACTTTATCAGTGGTCCTTTGGGCTGAATTGGGTTCAAAACGATGGTCCCAGGATGAATGCTCCGTAATCCATGATGCATGACGATCGCCTAATGACACCCGCAGAATCACTTTACCCGCCTGGGTGAATTTAATCGCATTTCCGAGCAGGTTAATCAAGACCTGACGCAGTTTACCTTCGTCTGTCTGGACAAAAGCAGGCAGATTGGGAGCGTAATCAAAGATGAGCTGGAGCCCTTTGGATTCTGCCCGCAGACGCAACATTTCCATCAGGTTGGCCACCAGGGGGTAGAGGGCAAAGCCCGTCTCGTTCAGGCTCAACTGGCCTGCATCAATTTTGGACATCTCCAGAATGTCGTTGATCAGGTTTAACAGGTGTTCACCGCTATTCAGAATGATGCCAAGCTGCTTTTGATGTTTCTGGGTCAGGGTTGTGTCCCGATTGAGCAATTGCGTAAAGCCCAGAATGGCATTCAAAGGGGTGCGGAGTTCATGGCTCATATTGGCCAGGAAAAGGCTCTTGGCCTGGTTTGCAGCTTCCGCCGCCTCTTTCGCCTGTTGGAGATCCATCTCTGCCCGCTTCCGATCGCCAATATCCCGAATGATCATCAAAGCGGCCTGCTCGCCACAGGCCACAATGCGGACTTCCTCATATTGCAATCGGCCCCGCACCCAGAGTTCTTGCTCATAGATTTGGGGGGTCTGGGTGGCGACAGCCTGTTGAATGGCCCAGAGGTGACGGTTTGCCAGATCTGGCGGGAGCAATTCATCCAGGCGCTTTCCTCTCCGATCAATTCCTGCTGGAACCACATCACTGGTGGCATTGGTTTGGAGTGAATCCAGGTAGACCCCTTCCGTATTCACCAGCAGGATGATATCGGGGATGGTAGACAGGATGGCACGGGTCTGGGCCTCACTCTCCCGCAGGGCCGCTTCGACCCGTTTTTGGGTATTGATATCTGCAATTTGCACAATCAAATACATCGGTTTTTTCTGCTCATCTCGCATCAGGGCAACACTCAAGAGCCCCCACAGACTCTGACCCTGGCGATGGAGAAAGCGCTTTTCAATCTGATAGCCGGTGATGTCTCCAGAAAACATCTGTTGCGCCAGTTCCAGATCCAGACTCTGATCCTCTGGATGGATGATGTCTTGCAGACGCAATCCGAGTAACTCGGGCTCAGAATAGCCCAGCATATTGCAGAGAGCCATGTTAACCTCCTGAAAGCCCCCTGCGAGAGAGACCAGCCCCATACCGACCAGGATGGTGTCGAAAGCCCCCCGAAATTTTCGTTCACTCTCACCCAGAGCCACTTCCATCCGCTTACGATCGCTGATATTGCGGATAATCAACAGGGCTTCATTGTTGCCACAGGGTACAACCCGCATTTCTTCGTAATAGGTTTCGCCTTCGATCTGAAGTTGCTGTTCTGTGATCTGGAGTTTTCCTGTTTTCAGGGCTTGCTGAATGCTTTGGTATTGTTGTTGGGCAACATCGGGCGGAAGAATGGTGAAAACGGACATTTCCTGCATATCGTTTTTGGGGCGAATCACATTTACCCCACTCCCCCCAGAGAGGTTGAGATAGTGGCCTTCACCAGACACATGAATCAACAGGTCTGGGATTGCCTGAATCAGGGCTTGATTGGTGGCTTCACTCTGGCGCAGGGCCGCCTCAGACTGTTTATAGCGGGTAATATCGATCGACATCCCAATCAGATGGGTGGGCTGACCCATGGCATTTGTGATCACTCTGGCATGAACCTGCAGCCAGGAACATTGGGACGGCTGAATGGGATTGATCACCCGATGTTCAATCTGAAAGGAACTCTGGTGGGCAATCGCATCCTGGTTAGCCTGATTGAGGGCTTCTCGATCCTCTGGATGGACAAGGGCTAAAGCTTCAGCATAGGGCAGTTGGGTTGGAACCAGCAGATCGATGGTTGAAGTAAAGGTCAGGATATCAGTCTGGAGGTCACGTTCCCAGGCGATCGTATTGGAGACTTCCAGCGCCAATTTCAACCGGATTTCACTGTCCCGCAGGGTTTGCTCGGCCCGTTTGCGATCGGTGATGTCCTGGGCCAGGGACAGAATTGAAATCAACTGACCGGATTCATTCAGCAGGGTAGAGTTGTACCACTCACAGTCAATCACAGAGCCATTTTTACGATAATTGCGATTACAAAAAGTCCCCCTTGCGCCTTGATTCAGCAATCGTTGGGCCTCCTGATTGACCTGCTCCAGGTCTTCTTCAAAGACAAACTGCCAATCATGCAGGCTCTTCCCCAAGACTTCATCCTCCGACCAGCCAAAGATTTCCTCGGCCTGTTTAGACCATCGCTGGATTCGGAACTGGGCATCCCACACGATCGTTGCCAGTGGGGTGTTTTCAATGTGAAAGGAAAGTTGGTTCAGAGTTTGATAAAGCAGATTTTCGATTTGCTTGCGATCGGTGATGTCTTTGAGGGTTCCAATCACACAATCCTGATCCTGGTACTGACTTACCCTGGCAGAGATCAGTACCGTTCTGATTTCCCCTGATGCAATCCGAAACACAGCCTCAAAGTTGTGCAGGTGGCCCACTTGCTTCAGGGTTTGGCGGAAATACTGTAAGTCTTTCAGGTCATTCCACAACCCCAATTCCACACAGGTTTTCCCGATAATCTGCTCCCGGGAGCATTCAGCAAAACTGGCGAAGCTGTTGTTGATGTCTAAACAGCGCCCTTCCGCCAGGGTGGCAATCCAGGCTGGGTCGGGACTGGCGCGGAAAATGGTTGTGAAATTCTCTTCTGAGTCCTCGAGAGCCAGCTTGACCCGATCGAAAGATTGCTGGAGCTGTTCTGCCGTGAGATTAAAGGACTGAGCCAGGGCAGAAACCTCTGAGATCGGGCTGTTCTCCTCCAGGGGCTGCTGCCAGTCTCCCTTCGCCAACGCCTGACTGGCCCGACTCAGCCGTTGGATGGGGCGAACAATCCAGCGGGCTGTCAGTAGACCGATGCCCGTCGCAACCAGCAGAGCAAGGCTATCCAGAAGCAGGAGGGTACGGCTGTTAGCTTCGCTCTGGGCAGTGAAATCGGACCTCGGTACCACCACCACGATCAGCCAATCCAACCCGTATGGGTCCTGATAGGGAATCACCTGGACCAACTGTTGTTGCTGATCGACAGTCAGCTCCAGCCTGTTAGAGGTCTGAACCTGGGAGAGACTGCCCCACTTCTGAATTAGGTGGGCCGTAATGGCTTGAATCTTCTGATTCTGACTGTTGGCAGCCCGGAGGGGGAGTAAATCTCCTCCAGCTTGTTTGCTAGAAGTTGATTCCAGGGTTGAGCTGGCCAGTAAGTTGCCAGCCCGATCCAGAATGAATACCTGCCCGGATGGGGAAAAGTCCAACTGACTCAGAAAAGCACTGATTTCGGAGAGGACAACATAGGAAGCAAAGATACCTTGAAATTGCCGGTTCTGGTCATAGAGAGGAGCCAGGGCAAACATACCGAGAACAGGCAGAGCCTGAAGTTGAACCACGGGGGACCAGGTTTGTTTGCCGACAGATCTGGCATGGCGATACCAATGGATTTGCTGAATGTCAACTGGATTCGTGTAAACCCGGTTTTCCGACTTGCCTGCAGCATTGACCAGGTAATAGGTGCGGATACCTGGTTGCGAGGGTTTGACTTCTCCAAGGTAAGGCGTCCCGATCGGCAGATTTTCCCCCGTCAGTTTCCGGACCTGTTGCCGAAATGCTTTGTCCCGGATGCGCCCATATTCCACATGTACGCCGGTTTTGCTGGTGAAGCCAATAGACGGGAGGGACGGATAGGCCACCATCTGTAGCCAGAGTTGTTTGCGCACCTGCTCCGGGTCGTTTATATCCATTACACCCTGTTCCACTGCCAGTTGATTTCGGATCAGGATCTGATGGGGAACAGTCAAAAAGACTTTCAGGCGATCGCTGACCCGCTCTCCCACTTCCTCCATGAGCTGATTGGCCATCTGATTGGCAGCCTGCTGGCTGTGTCGCCAGGACAGGTAGCCCGTGAGACTGGCAAACACCGTAATCTGCAGCAGAAAGGGCACAATCAATAGCCATCGCAGAGAAGCTTTGGGGGCTGAAGATCTGGATCTGGATTGATGATTGAGCATTTACGATCGGCCTGAATAACAGAATTCAATTTGAATCAAGGCTGGCTGATCTTCCATGGGTCTTGTTTTCTGGCACGTCTTCTCTTTCCAGCCAGGTGTATAACGGGTCTTGAGCCTCATGTTAGATTTGTATCCTTCAAAACTTAATCTACCGTTTCTAATGGGGATGGGTTGATAAATTGATGTAATGAATTAGACAAGATTGAGGCCAGAGTCATCAGGGGAAGCATCTAGCAGCAGGTTCTCCAATTCGGAGATCGGCAACACCACAACAAAGCAAGTGGCGTTTTGATCACTGGTCACCCTGACTTCCCCTCCCAGATGTTCTACCAGTCGCTTGATCAAGGTTAGCCCCAACCCAGTGCCGCCGTGTCGCCAGGGATCGTTATTGGGAATGCGATAAAACTTGTCGAAGATGCGGGACAGTTCCTCTGAAGGAATTTCGACCCCTGTGTTACGAACAGTGAGATGGAGCATGGGTGGTGTAACAGACCTAGCGAGTTCCGAACTTGCCGGAGGAGGTTCTGTTGGTTGTGCGCCATCTATGAGATTGATCGTCTGAACCACTCTGGCTGCAACAGTGATTCTCCCTCCGGGGGGGGTATATTTACAGGCATTGTTGACCAGCTCAGTCAGGATGCGCTTAAAACTGCTGGGGTCAACGGTCAGTTGTGGGAGTTCTGAGGATAGTGCGACCTCTAACGTTTGCTCCTGAGCCTGGAAACGAATTTCAAAGGGTTCTAACAGGTGGGGAATATAGTCATTGAGATCAAGGAGAGTGGGATTGAGCGGAAAGACGCCCGCTTCCAGATGTTGCAGATCCAGAATGTCCTGGATCAGACGCAATTCCCGATCGCACTCTTCCTGCAAAATCCTGACGTACTTCAGTAATTGAGCCTGTTTTCCTTTAGCGATGACCAGGTCCTCTCCCAGCGGCTGCTCCTGATTGATCACCAGGGCCAGCAGGCTACTGACCAGCTTGATATTCGAGATCGGAGTTCGGAGTTCATGGGAGATGGTGCTGAGGAAGTCATCTTTGAGGCGGTTCAGTCGTTCCAGAGCCTCCACCTGAGTTTGAGCCGCCTGGTACAACTGGGCCTGTCGTAGGGCGATCGCACATTGGTTGGCCACCTGTTGGACCAACCGAATATCTTGCTCGCTAAAGGAATGGCCCACTTGGTTGGTTAACCATAAATCACCCAGCACCACCACGTCCTTCAGAATCGGACAGACGAGAATGGCCCCTGCGGCTTCTTCGGGCAGGGGATAGGCTGGGCAGAACTGGAAGGATTGCCCCTGTAATAATTGCCGGTAAACCTCCGGGGCATTGCTCATTTGTAAACGGCGTCCCTGGAACTGACCCGGCAGATTGGTATGTTCGTAGCGGATGGTGGAAGTCTGCTGATTCAAATCATAGAGTGCAGCATCGCACCGATCGGACCCAATGGCCTGGGCCAGTTCCTGAACAGCAGTTTGTAAAATTTGATTTTCGTCCAGGCTATCTCGCACCCGATCGGTGATCCGTTTTAGGGTTGCTTCAAAGTTATAGGCCAGTTCCAACTGAGCCGTACGGGCTTTGACCTGCCGTTCTAAGTCGAAGGTCAGCCGCTCCAGACTCTGCTCCACCTGCTTGCGCTCCTGAATCTCCTGTTGCAATCGCAGGTTTTTTTCCTCTAATTGCCGTTGTAGGCTCCTCAGTCTCAGTTGATGTTCAATCCGGGCCAGGGTTTCTTCCAGTTGAAAGGGCTTGGTAATGTAGTCTGCAACCCCCAGATTGAAAGCCTTGACCTTATCTGACACTTCATCCAGAGCGCTGACAAAGATGATGGGAATATGACGAGTCAGAGGATTCGCTTTCAACCGTTCACAGACTTCGTACCCATCCATTTGGGGCATCAGGATATCTAGCAAAATCAGGTCCGGCAGAATGACCTCGATCCCCATTAGGGCCATCGCGCCACTGGTGGCAATACAGACCTCGTATCCTTTGCGTTCCAGAGCCAGGTGCAACAGGTTCAGATTTTCGGGAATGTCATCCACAATCAAAACGATTTCCCGAGCGATCGATTCCATGGCGGCAACCAGTTGTCCGACTTTGGGTAGTTCAGGGAGGTTTTTTTTATGGCACTTATTCATAACTTTACAATTCAGGCTTTCAGACCCTAATTAATTGCCAAAGGGGCACAGGGACAAATTTTTAAGGGTGATTTGACCTGCGGACTGCCATCTCCTCAATCTATCTCTACAATAAAATGGGATTTTGGGTCATGCTGTCCGTCAAACGAGAGTCATAACGGTAAGAAGGATTGGAAAAGTGGGTAATCATCCTTAGATATCCCTTGATGAGCATAAATCACACAATTGTTGTGAAAGGTTTACAACGGTTGCTTTAGATCCCTCTTTGGGAGCGCCCCGCCTACCTAAGGCATGAATAGATTTGACGCACCTGATTTCCCCCTCATCTCCTCACCCTTTGTGGGCGAAGGGGAACACACCCTACAAATTCGTACTAGAGTTGTGCATTGATAGGGAGTGGGAGCGTCTCGCTCACGTTCAGATCGGGCAAATCATACCGTGATTCAGCAACGCCTTAATTCTCATTCCTAAGTCCCGGATCGCTCCCTTTAATGCCACGGGTAGACCCAAGGACTGATTGCAATTAGGCCAGTGAATGGTCAGAAAGCTGGGCGTAGCGGGGTAGGGTGACGGTGAAGGTCGTACCCATGCCCTCCTGGCTTTCTACAGTGATATAGCCCTGATGGGCTTCTACGCAGCGCTTGACAACGGCGAGGCCCAAGCCGGTCCCCTTAATTTGCCCCACGTTGTGGCAGCGGTAGAAAGCATCAAACAAGTGGGGCTGATTTTCCAGGGGAATGCCAATGCCCTGATCCCGAATTTGAACGATCGCCAACATCTCGCTGCATTCCAGGTTCAAGTTGATTTGACCTGCTGTAGGAGAATACTTGATGGCATTGGAGAGCAAGTTCGTGAAAATTTGCTGCAACAGCAGGGTGTCCATTTCTGCCTGGGTGGAATTTCCGGTGCAGGTGAAACAAATCTGATGGGAGCTGTTAGTACTGACCTGTAACGTTTCGATCAATTCCTGGCAGAAAGATTTTAGGTCAATGGTCATGGGTTGGTACTGCAGCTTGCCTGCTTCAATACTGCCGAGCAGCAGAATTTCATCCAGGAGACAAAGCAGATGCTCAACGGCAACATCGATCTTATCGACATAATGGTTAACCGTTTCCAGATCGGGCACCTGGCCACTGCAGCGGAGCAATTCGGCAAATCCCTGAATCGTTGTTAGGGGACTGCGAAAATCGTGGGAGACCATGGAGACGAACTCTGATTTCAGGCGATTGAGTTCCTTTTCCTGTTCCAGGGCTCTGAGGGCCTCTGCTTCTGCCTGTTGTAACTTGATTTGCATCCGTCTCAGTGCCAGTTGATTCTCGATCCGGGCCAACACTTCCTCAATTTGAAAGGGCTTGGTGATGTAATCGACCCCACCTAACTGAAAGGCTTTAACTTTGTCGATCGTTTCACTGAGCGCACTTAAGAAGATGACGGGAATCTCCTGGGTTGCCTGATTTTCCTTTAAGTGCTGGCAAACTTCATACCCATTCATATCGGGCATGCTGATATCCAGGAGAATTAAGTCAGGGTACTCTGTACTGACGGCCATAAGGGCCATAGCTCCACTACTGGCGCAGCGGACCTCATACCCTAACTCCTCTAACATGCTGGATAGTAGATGCAAGTTGTTCGGAGTGTCATCAACAATGAGAACATCTCCTTTCCCAGGATCAGGTTGAAGACCATCCATAACTGAAGAAGCGCCAATTAACTTAATGCAGACTTAAGTTATATCAAAACATATGGATGCTTGACTGAAAAAGGAATCTCCTCTTGATGCAATCTTGGGATGAGGTTAGGGTTGCAGGCTTGATGCGGCTGCGATCGATCGTAGACTTTTCCAGACCGTATAGTGGGACCGAGCCGCTGTGATCACAACCGCTAACCCCTCTTGGGCCAGATTCCAGGCGGTATCAAAGGCTTGTTGCCGTTGGGTGCTGGTAAACCTGCCAGTGCAGCAGTATAACTCACTTTGAAGGCGCATCCCAATCCGAACTTGGTCGTCCATCCAGAATTTGAAGGGCTGGATAAACTCTTCCCGGACCACGAGTGGATCTGGATGATAAGAGTCTTTGGAGAAGGGGGTTAACCCATCTTGGGGTTCACAGATTGCAAGCATAAGCTTCTCCGTGGTTTGGGATTAAGGAAAAAATTAAGAAATTATTGGGAGATTGGATGAAGCTACCTTTTTATTCCGGCAAAATCATAACTTACACCTTAAACGACAAAAGTGGAAAACTTGTGGAGATTACGTAAATTGACTAACAAGTTACGGATTAGTAACTCTTTTTAACACCTTGGACATTTGGTAGTGCGTCAAACTGATGTGGGTCTGGTAGAGTAAGGAATCAACGATTCACCTACTCAAGCTATGGAATGTAAGCTCTGCGGTCATTCTAAGACTCACAAGCATGGCAAGATGCCGAATGGGCATCAACGCTACTTTTGCCTGGGGTGCCAACAAACCTTCTCAGAGAGTTTTGACACCCTCTACTACTACCGTCACGTCAGTCCAGAGCAAATTCAACAAGTCCTGCAAGCTCACAGTGAGGGCACCAGTTTACGAGGGATTAGTCGGATTAGCGGGTTAGCTTATAACACGGTAGTGAGTATTATTCGACGAGCGAGTAGCAAAGCTCAACTCATCCACAATCAGGAGGTGGCTCAAGTTGAAACCGAGGAGGTGAGTGCTGATGAGATGTGGTCCTTTGTGCAAAAAAACAGAAGCAATGTCTGCCCCTAGAATTAGACCTGGGAGACTGTTGGGTGGGGTTGAGTTTAGCCAATAGCAGTGGGCTGATCTTGGCGGCCCGTGTGGGAAAGCATACGGATGAGTTGATTGAAGAACTGATGGTCACAACGGAAGGAAAAACGGAGTGCAAACAGTGGAATAGCGATGATTGGGGAGGGTATGAACGAGTCCTTCCACCAGAAATTCATCATCACATTGGTAAGGATAAAACCCAACGATTAGAGAGAACCAATGGTATTATCCGGCAACAAACAGGACGGTGGCATCGACGGCAAAACAAGTTTGGCAAGGTGTGGGAGCAAACGAAGGTGACTACACGATTGGTTGTCAGTTATTTCAATTGGATTTGGCGGCATAGCCGATTCAAAACCACAGCATCTCAACGAGCAAACTTGGCAGCAGAGCCTTGGACTTGGCAAGACTTCGCAACTTATCCAACAATTATTTGATGCACAACCGGACATTTTTTGTGAAATTAAAACATCAAGATTTTTGGGGATCGGGGCTGTTTTCCTTTAAAAAGTTGTGAAGTTGAGAGCAAAGTTAGAGAAGAATCTGTAAAGTAGCCTGGATTCAGGCTTCTCCACAAATTCTCCATTTTTTTTCTATAGGCTATAACCATTCTCAATATTGAGTCTTGTAAGCAATCAGGTGAAGCATTGTGACTGACTCTCCTCCCCTGATCAAAGCTAGATTGGTGACCCATTAGAAGAGTCTTCCGTTTTTAAAGATTTATGAGAATTTTGCTGGTAGAAGATGACGAAGGCATGCTGGAGATCCTGACCAGGCTTCTCTCTCAGCAAAACTATGTGGTGGATGTTGCCCAGGATGGGGAATCGGGATGGGAACTGGTAGAAGTCTTTCCCTACGATCTTGTCTTACTGGATGTGATGCTGCCAAGGCTGGATGGTATTAGTTTTTGTCGTCGCCTAAGGGATCGGAAGAATCAGGTTCTGGTCATGCTTTTAACCGCCCGTGATACGACCACCGATAAGCTCATGGGGCTAGATAGTGGGGCCGATGATTATGTGGTGAAGCCGTTCAATGTTCAGGAGCTAGCTGCCCGGATCCGGGCTTTGCTGCGGCGGGGTAGTACAGCAGCCTCGCCCCTGTTAACCTGCGGGGGCTTATGTTTGGATCCCAACGCCCACGAGGTCACCTATGGGGAGCAATCGCTCCAGTTCAGCCGTAAAGAATACCTCCTGCTGGAACTCTTCTTACGGAATCAGAGCCGGGTGTATAGCTACAGCGAGGTGGCGGATCATCTCTGGTCCCTGGATGTCGATCCCCCAACGGAGGCCACTATCCGGACCCATATTAAGAATATCCGCCGGGAGTTAAAGGCTGTCGGGGCCGAGAATTTAATTGAAACGATGTATGGGCAGGGATACCGAATTAATCCTGAGTTTGTCAAAACAGTTCAGGGTCAACCTAGGCCAGAAGGGGAGACAGGGGGAGGCAAACAAACCAGTCTGGATCTGGGTGTGAGTGAAATCTGGCAGCAAACCAAGGGAACCAGCTTTGAGCGAGTTGTTTGTCTGGAACAGGCCACTCAGGCCCTTAAATCAGGAACGTTCGATCGGGCAATGGGCCAACTGGCTGTTCAAAGTGCCCACAAGCTGGCAGGCTCCCTGGGGATGTTTGGATTTGAAACTGGGTCTACCCTGGCCCGACAACTGGAAACCCTGTTCCAAGCTGGGGTTAAACCCAAATCAAAGCTGACCCAAGATGTTCAGGAAAAACTTCAGCAGCAGGTGGAACCTTTAGTGGTGGCCCTGCGTCGGGAGTTGGAAGGTACGGCTCAGGAGGTTGTCTGTTTTCCAGAGGCGGAAGTCATTACTGGAGAGCTGGCACAGCTCAGAGCCAGGATTTTAGCAGTGGATGATGACCCACAAGTCCTGATCCTGTTGCAGTCACTCCTGGAGCCGTTGGAGGTACAGTTCACTGCGCTGGACAGCCCAACCCATTTTTGGGAAGTCTTACAATCAGCCCAGCCCGATCTGCTCCTCCTGGACATCAACATGCCAGGAATGAGCGGGTTCGAACTGTGCCGATCGCTCCGCCAGAACCAGGAATGGAACTGGTTGCCGGTCTTATTGCTGACAGCTCGCACCGATCGAGACAGCTTACAACAGGCGTTCTTGAGTGGTGCTGACGACTATGTGATTAAGCCCATTGCGGCCCAAGAATTGTTAATTCGCCTGCTCAACCGCTTGCGACGAGCTCAAACCCTGACTAGTCGCAGCAACCCGACGAGAGATCTCAAATAGATCCCTCCATATTTTCTTCATAGTTGATGGTTAAAGTAATGAAGCAGGCCTTGTGGACTGATATGAGCAAAACACTCCACGTTCTGTTTATTGAAGACTCAGAAGATGACATGTTACTGCTTCTGCAGGAATTTCGTAGAGGAAAGTACACGATCGTTCATGAACGAGTTGAGACTGCCGCTGCGATCACTGCTGCTTTAGCAAAAAAAACGTGGGATGTTGTGATTGCAGACTACCTGTTGCCGACCCTCAGTGCCCCGGAGGCATTGGAGATTCTCCAGGCCAGTGGTCTTGATCTTCCCTTTATTGTGGTGTCTGGGTCCATTGGAGAAGATGTCGCGGTCACGGTTATGAAGGCTGGAGCCCATGACTATCTGCTCAAAGGGAATTTGAAGCGGTTTATTCCAGCCGTAGAGCGGGAATTACGGGAAGTAGAAAACCGAAACCAGAAACGGCAGGCCGAAGCAGCCTTGCTGGAGGCTTTTAATAAGCTGGAATCACTGGTGGAAATCCGGACGGCGGAGCTGGTCCGGGTCAATGAAGAATTACAGGCCGAGGTGGAAGAGCGGATTAAGGCGGAGCAGGCCCTGTTTCAACTGGCGGCGATCGTGCAATCCTCGGAAGATGCGATCATCAGTACCAGCCTGGATGGGCGAGTGCTGAGCTGGAATCCGGGGGCCGAAAAACTGTATGGCTATCTAGCGGAGGAAGCCGAGGGGCAGTTCCTGGACAGCCTGATCCAACCGAATTCCGACTTTGCTCTCCAGGTGCTTCAAATCAAATACCCGGTTGAGACGGTTGATCATCGTCAAACGATGCATAAGCGGAAAGACGGTGAAGTGATTGATGTGTTTATGATCGTCTCGCCGATCAGGGATGCCTCCGGTAGAATTGCGGGGATGTCGATGATATCGACGGATATCAGTGATCGTCGCACAATTGATCGAATTAAGGATGAACTGATCTCGATCGTGAGCCACGAATTGCGCACCCCCATTACCTCGCTCCAGGCGTCGATCGATCTCTTGCTGACCGGCCAACTGGGGGATTTGTCTGATAGTGGTCGGCAGATGCTGGAAATTGCGGCCAATAATATCGATCGCCTGGTTCATGTGACAAACAATATTCTGGATCTGGAGCGCTTTGCATCCGGGACAAGTCGGCTCTACAAACAGCCCTGTAATGTGACTGATTTGCTGACCCACGCCATGTCAGAGATGCAGGATGTTGCGGGCAAGGCGGGGGTAACGCTCCATGTTTCGCCGCTGTTTAGCGAGATTCAGGCTGATCCAAAACGAATTATTCAAGTTCTAGCGAATCTTCTGAGTAATGCGATTAAATTTTCTGCACCCGGGGGGCGGATCTGGCTCAGCGCAGAGATTCGCCGGGAAGATACAAACCCGACTGCCAGAGCCCAGCCGATTCCTTTTCCCTATCTTTTGATTACAGTTAAAGATGAAGGGGAGGGAATTCCAATTCAAAACCTCGATACTATTTTTGAGCAGTTTGAACAGGTCGATGCCTCAGATTCCCGGCGGCAAGGAGGCGCGGGGTTGGGGCTGGCTGTCTGTCGCAGTATTGTACGGCAGCATCAGGGCAATCTCTGGGTCGAGAGTGAACTGGGTCGAGGCAGTACCTTCTACGTGGCTTTGCCACTGGGAGCAAAAAGGTCAGGGGATATCCAGGACAACCAATTCTTAGGGGTTATGTATGGTAGTTAAACGTGTGTTGGTCATTGATGACGAAGATGATATTCGGGAAGTTGCAAAGTTGAGTCTGAAAGTTATGGCTGGGATAGATGTAATCCTGGCCGGGACCAGTGGTGAAGGCTTGGCAAAAGCAGAAGCAGAACAACCCGATGCGATTTTGCTGGATGTCATGTTACCAGATATGGATGGTGTTGTTACCTTTCAACGCCTGCAGTCCAATCCTGCCACCCAACATATTCCAGTAATTCTACTGACAGCCAAGGTGCATGCCTCCGATCAGCGCCGCTTTGCCAACTTAGGGGTTAAGGCGATGATCACGAAACCATTTAAACCCGCCAAACTGGCCGAACAGCTTCTGAGTGTGCTGGGTTGGAGTGCCGGGACTACTTCAGGATCTAACTAAATATCCACAAGTTTTTCACATTTACAGCTTATTCTTTTACTGGTGCTATATCAAACACCTACCCTTGCCCTAGCCGGAATTTCCCCTGCCCCTGATCAGACTTTCCGCACTGTCGATGAAGTTAGTATAAAATTTGCTACTGTTGGAGCAAATTCCCTGAATCTTTGCCCTGGGAGAACGTATCGGTATGACAGTTAGCCAACCCCATACTCTACAAGTTGCTCATTCCGCTACTCCGGTCATGACAGATAAAGAGCTTTCAGATGTATTGTTTGTTGACCTCAGTCATGAATTACGCACACCTTTAACTGCGATTCAGGGTGCTCTTGAACTCCTCGGTAGTGGCAAACTGGGAACTCTCTCTGAGCAGGAGCGCCGAATGGTAGAGATTGCTGCCAGTAATGCCAATCGCTTGCTGCGGCTGACTGCAGCGATCGAGGGGGAACTGGAGTCCCAGGTGAGCTTTCTGTCGGCTGACGAAATGGCCCGGCTCCGCCTGGAGCGGGATCTGGAAATGGCTTTAGAACAGAAAGAATTTAAACTTCATTATCAGCCCATTATTTCCCTGGAATCCTCCTCGATTGTGGGGTTTGAAGCGCTGCTCCGATGGCAACATCCCTATCTTGGGCTGATCCCACCGGATGAATTTATTCCGCTGGCAGAAGCCAGCGGCTCCATCATTGAGATTGGAGCCTGGGTTTTATGGGAAGCCTGTCGCCAACTGCGAAGCTGGCAGCAGCGTTTTCCCGAAGCCTTTCGCTCCCTTACCGTCAGTGTTAACCTGTCCAGCAAACAACTGGCCCTGCCGGATCTGGTGGAACACATCGGACAGGTTTTGCAAGAAACAGGGCTGAGTTCCCAGAGCCTCGTTCTGGAAATCACTGAAAGTGCCGTCGTAGAGAATTCCAAAACGGCCAAGCAGGCTTTGGAACGGATTCAAAATCTGGGGGTACGGGTTTATATCGATGACTTTGGGACAGGCTATTCCTCCCTGAGCCGATTATATGAATTGCCCCTGGATGTCTTGAAGATTGATCGCTCCTTTGTCCAGCAATTGAACTCCCAGAGTGGCGAGCATCTGGTGCGGGCGATCGTGAACCTGGCGCACAATCTAGGAATGGAGGTCATTGCTGAAGGGGTGGAAATGGTTGAACAGGTGATGAAACTGCGATTGTTAGGGTGTAATCGGGTTCAAGGTTATTTCTTTGCCAAACCCCTCTCCCAGGATGACCTGGCTGAACTTGTTTGTGAATTACCCTCTAACACTTTGTGGCAGCCGGTTTCATAAACTTTTACTGATAAGCCAGCGATGAGGAAGAGGCGGCTTTGGCTTAGGTTATCTCCTGGCAAAACGCCCAGTCTGCCATTAAGGGTTGCACTGGTTGTTCCGTTTGTGTTTCAGATCTCGATCGCTGTGGGGCTGACCGGATATTTATCTCTCCGCAATGGGCAGAAGGCGGTTGATGATGTCACCATTCAGCTCCGGAATGAAATCAGCAATCGGGTTCAAAAGCATCTGGATACCTATCTAGCTACCCCTCACCAGATCAATCAGATCAACCTGGCTGCGGCTGAAATGGGGCTGCTTAATCTGGATGATTTTCAGAAAACAGGTCAATACTTCTGGAAACAGATGCAGATCTTTCAGGTGGGGTACAACAACTTTGCCACAACCACCGGTGAATTTATTGGGGTAGAACGAACGGATAAGGGGGAACTCCTGATCAACGAAGTCTCCCAGCGGGCTACCAGGGGCAAGTTATATGTCTATCAGACAAATTCCCAGGGCGATCGGGTCCAGCGGCAGGCTGTCAAGGACTACGATCCTCGTCAGGAAGCCTGGTATGCCGATGCTGTGGAGGTTAGGCGTCCCGTCTGGAGCAAGATTTACCAGTGGGAAGATAAACCGGAAGTACTTTCTCTTTCAGCCAGCTATCCGGTTTACGGGAAGAACCATACCCTGATTGGGGTCATTGGGGTGGATTTAATTTTGTCCCAGATCAGTGAATTTTTGAATGGTTTGGATGTGGGTCAGTCGGGGAAAATCCTGATCCTGGAACGGGATGGCCTACTCGTGGCCAGTTCTGAAATCGATCGGCCCTTTGTGCTGGTCGATCGACAGGCCAGGCGACTCAGGGCGGTAAAAAGTAGTGATCCGCTGATCCAGGCAACGGCACTATCCCTGACCGAAAAATTTGCCGATTTGAGGCAGATCCGGAGCAGTCAGCAATGGGAGTTCAGAACAGCAGAAGGGGCGCGGCAGTTCGTCCAGGTGACGCCATGGCGGGATTCCTTCGGGCTGAACTGGTTGATCGTTGTCATGCTTCCAGAAGCAAACTTCATGGAACAAATTCATGCCAGCACCCGCACCACTATTCTGCTTTGTCTGCTGGCGTCCCTGGTGGCTTTCTTGATGAGCTTAAAAACAGCCCAATGGATTACAACCCGGATCGTTCAGTTGATTACCGCCAGTCAGAAGATTGCCAGCGGGGACTATGATCAAAAAGTTGCCATCAGCGGGCTGCAAGAGCTGGAGGCTCTGGCCTGTTCATTTAACCAGATGAGTCAGGAGATTCGGCAGTCCCATGCGCAACTGGCGGACTACTCCCGATCCTTAGAGCAGAAAGTAAAGCGGCGCACCCAGCGACTGGAGCAGGAGGTGCGTAAAAGTACCCTGGCCTATCGGGATCTCCAGAAAACGGAACGGGCGTTACGACGGAGCGAAGCTCACCTGGTGGCAGCTCAACGGGTTGCCCATATTGGTAGTTGGGAGTTTGATGTGATCAAGGGAAAGATGAGCTGGTCCCAGGAGCTCTTCCACATTTTTGGCCTAGACCCCGACCAGCCAGAACCGACCTATCTTGAATTTCTCCGTCGCATCCTTCCGGAGGATCGATCGCTCTTCCATCGGGCCATTCGGCAAATCTATGCTTCCAGAACCAGTGTTCGTCTGGAATACCGGATTGTGCGACCAGATGGCTCAATTCGACACCTGGAAGGACGGGGTAAAGTGGTTCTGAATGCGCAGCAAAAGGTAGCCAAACTTTTTGGTACGGGGTTGGATATTACAGCGCTGAAGCAAACCGAGCGGGAGTTACAACAGGCTAAAGAAGCTGCCGAGGCGGCCAGCCGTGCTAAAGGAGCTTTTTTGGCCCACATGAGTCATGAACTGCGAACACCGCTCACCGCTATTCTTGGCTTCTGCGATCTGATGGCGATTCCCCAGGTTAGCCCCGCCCTCCAAAAGGAATATCTTACAATCATCAAGCGTAGTGGGGAACATCTGCTGGAACTGATCAACTACGTGCTGGACATGTCCAAGATTGAGGCAGGGCGAATTACCTTCAATGCCTGTGTGTTTAGTCTGCACCAATTGTTATGGGATCTGCAGGGACTGTTTAGTTTCAAGGCTAGCAATAAAAAAATTAACCTGGTGATTGACTACGCACCCAGTCTTCCAGACCTGATTTATACGGATGAACTGAAGCTCAGGCAGGTTTTGATCAATCTACTCAGTAATGGCATTAAATTTACTCAGCAAGGGTGGGTGATTCTGCGGGTATCTGTTATAGGTCATCTGTCCCCCGTCAATAGTCATTCGTCATTTGTTAATAGGTTTGAACCCAATCCAGATCAAACGACCCATGACCAAGAACAAATGGCCAATGACCAATTAACCATTTCCTTTGCGGTAGAAGATACGGGTCCAGGAATTTCATTAGAGGATTGCGATCGTCTGTTTGAACCCTTTACCCAGGCGACAGTAGGTAAGTTTTCTCAAGAGGGGACGGGGTTGGGGCTGGCCATCAGTCGTCAGTTTGTGCGTTGCCTGGGGGGAGAGATCAGGGTTGGCAGTGAAGTGAATCGAGGGAGCCGATTTTACTTTGAAATTCCCGTTCAATTGGGCAATGTAACGCAGTCCTTAATTTTGGCAGAGGGTGCTCTCAAACATCAGACGCTGGAGCAGGATATCCATTCAGCAGGTCTTGAGGCTTTTGATTTTCCAAGTTCCGTATCAATGCTGGCTGAATGGCAGGTCAATTTTCGGCAGGCAATCCTGGAAGGGGATTTAGAGACCATCCTGGATCTGATTCAGCAGATTGAGGAACAACATTCAGGTCTGGCTCAGCAATTAACCCAGCTGGCTAACCAGTTTCAATATGATCAGCTATTGGCCTTAATGCAACAGGTGGAGGGGAGAGGATGAGCCAGACGCAAACCCTACGATCACAGGAAAATATTCTGGTGGTTGATGATAACCCCACCAATTTAAAGCTCCTGTCTAAAATGCTCTCCAGTCGGGGATATAAAGTGCGGTTTGCACCTGGTGGGGAGTTTGCCCTCAATTCGATTCAGGCGAAGCAACCTGATCTGATTTTGCTGGATATTATGATGCCGGGTCTGGATGGCTATGAATTGTGCCAGCGACTGAAAGCGGATGCTCTGACCCAGGAGATCCCGGTCATTTTTATCAGTGCCATGGATGAGCCGTTAGATAAGTTAAAAGCCTTTTCAGTGGGAGGAGTAGATTACATTACCAAACCCTTTCAAGCCCAGGAAGTGGTGATTCGCATTGAAAACCAGCTTCGGATTCAACGATTGCAACGCCAGTTGATCGAGCAAAATCAGCAACTGATTCAGGGAATTCAGGTTCGCGATCGGGCGCTGCGTGACCGTCAAAAGGCAGAGGAAAGCCTCCACAAAACCTCATCCCGCCTGGCCACATTGATCGGAAATCTGCAGGCAGCGGTTTTGGTAGAAGATGAGACCCGCCGGATTGCCCTGGTGAACCAGGACTTTTGCACCTTATTTGGGATTCCCGTTCCACCCCAGGCCCTCCTGGGGACAGACTGTTCCGATGTCGCGCAACAGTACAAGTATTTATTCCTTGAACCCAACCAGTTTGTACAACGGATTGATCAGGTTCTGGAGCAGAGACAACCCATCGTAGCGGAGGAAATCCGTCTGGCCGATGGCCGTTACGTTGAACGGGATTACATTCCCATTTTTGAACATCAGCATTACCAGGGGCATCTGTGGCAGTATCGGGATATTACCCCCCGGAAAACGGCTGAAGCTGAACTCTTGAAAAAATCTACTGCCCTGGCGGAGTTCAGTGCTAGTTTGCAGCAGCTCCACCGAATTAACATGGCAGATTTCAATACCTTGGAATCGTTGTTTGCAGACTATTTGCAGACAGGCTGTCATGTACTTCAGTTCTCGGCTGGGGCCATTGGTCAGGTGGAGGGGCAAACCTATTCCTTCCTGGCTCTGCAGTCTGAGTTAGAGTCCTTAGTTCCTGGGCTCAAAATCCAACTTGCTGATGCCTACTGTGGCAAGGTGGTGGAGCAGGGGCGCACCCTCTCTTTCCACCATATTGCTCAACACCCGGAAATGAGCTGCCATCCCCTTTATGTCAGCTTGAAGCTGGAATCTTACATTGGGACGCCAATCTGGGTCGATGGAAACATTTATGGCACCCTCTGTTTTTTCTCAACTCAGGTTCGTGAACAGGGCTTTGAAGGCCATGAAAGAGAGATTATTGAGCTGATGGCCCAGAGCATGGGCAAATTTATCAGTGCCCGGCAGGCTGAGATCAAGCGGCAAGAGGCAGAAGAAAATTTAAGGAAAAGTGAAGAACGCTGGCAACTGGCGATCCAGGCCAGTAAAGATGGAATTTATGATGTCAATTTCCAGACGGGAGAAGTCTTTTATTCCACCCGCTGGAAGGAAATGCTGGGATATGAGGAACAAGAGATTACCAGTGCCCATCAGGAGTGGATCACGCGCATCCATCCGGATGATGTGGCCTGGGTCATGCAGGCCGATCGGGCGCACCTGGATCGGAAAACCCCCTACTTTATGGAGGAATATCGCCTGCGCTGTAAGGACGGCAGCTATAAATGGGTCCTTGATCGGGGGCAGGTGCTCTGGGATGAACAGGGAAAGCCAATTCGCTTTTTGGGTTCTCATACGGATATCAGCGATCGCAAACAGCAAGAAGAGGCCATCCGACAGGCCCAGTTATTTCTGGATTCGATCATCGATAATATTCCAGACATGATCTTTGTGAAAGACGCGGCTGATCTACGGTTTGTGCGCTTCAATAAAGCCGGTGAAGAACTTCTGGGTTACAGCCGCGATACCTTAATGGGTAAGAATGACTACGACTTTTTCCCGCCGGAGGAGGCGGATTTTTTTGTTGCCAAAGATCGGGATGTTTTGGCTACCAAAAAGCTCTGTGATGTTGCGGAAGAACCGATTCAAACCCGGCATCAGGGAGTCAGAATTCTGCATACGAAGAAACTACCGATTCTGAATAGCCTGGGGAGCCCTCAATACTTGCTGGGGATTTCTGAGGACATCACCGAGCGCAAACGGGCAGAGGAGGCACTGGCAAAACGGGAGAGATATCTGGCGGCTCTGGTAGAGATCCAGCGTCACTTATTGGCTTATCACAATATTACCCAATCCTACCGGGACATTCTGACCTTGTTGGGGCAGGCATCAGAGGCTTCCCGGGTTTATTTGTTTAAGAATCATCGGGATAGTGCGGGCAACCTGCACATGAGCCAGCAAGCTGAGTGGTGTGCAGAGGGAATTCATCCCGAAATCCATAATCCCGTGATGCAAAATCTTGCCTACGATCGGTTTTTCCCGCGCTGGGCAGAAATTCTGGGCAAGGGACAGAAGATTAGTGGCTTGGTGGCGGACTTTCCCGAGTCGGAGCGGCTGATTTTAGAGCCCCAGAATATTTTGTCACTCCTGGTCCTGCCGCTGATTGTGAACGGTGAGTTTTGGGGCTTTATCGGGTTCGACAATTGTGTGGAGGCCCGACTTTGGGATGGGTCAGAAACCAGTCTTCTGGTGGCCGCAGCTTGGGCTATTTCCCTGCATCAGGAGCGGTGTCAGGCTGAAAAGGCCCTCTCCCAGTCCCGCCAGTTTCTCAACAGCATTGTGGAAAATATTCCCTTGGCGCTATTTGTGAAAGATGTCAGGGATGATTTTCGCTATGTGCTTTGGAATCGGGCAGCGGAAGACATGTATGGCATTTCTCGGGAACAGGCGATCGGCTACAACAGCTATAACTGGCTGGATCTAGAATCGGCTCAGCGATATGAACGGGAAGATCGGGCGGTGATTGCCGGGGGCGTCCCGATCTTTATTGAGGATGTGTTTGCCAAGCCTCGGGAACGAGCCATTCATCAACGCATGATTAAGGTGCCCCTGGTTTCAGAACAGGAGCAGACTACCCATATCGTTTGTATTGGGGAAGATATCACTGAAAGCAATCGCCAGATGGCGGCTCTGCGATTGATTGTGGAAGGGACTGCTGCCAAGACCGGGACTGAATTTTTCCGCTGCCTGGTGCGCTATCTGGCTCAGGTTCTGGAAGTTCGTTATGCTTTGGTGACCCGGTTTGTGGATGCGGCTAAAACCCGGGTGCGGACCCTGGCCTTCTGGCAAGGGGAGGATTTTGGTCAGGACTTTGACTATGACCTGGTGGGCACTCCCTGTGAACAGGTTCTAACGGGAGATGTCATCTTTTACTCCGATCATATCCAGACCCAGTTTCCCAATTATGAGCATCTGGTTGAATTGGGGGTCGAAAGCTATCTGGGCATCCCGTTAATGGACTCGACGGGAGAAATTCTGGGGCACTTAAAGGTTCTAGACACCAAGCCCATGGTTAAAGATCAGACAACAGAACTGATCTTCAGGATTTTTGCCGCCCGAGCTGGTGCTGAACTGGAACGTAAACTATTCGAAGATGCCCTGTTGGAGAGCGCAGAACGGGAGCGGGCAACCCTGCGCGTGGTGGAGCGAATGCGCCAGACTTTGGATCTTGAGCAGATTTTTACTGCAACAACCGAGGAACTGCGACAACTTTTGAAATGCGATCGGGTGGCCATTTACCGTTTCAATTCTGATTGGACCGGGGAATTTGTCGCAGAAGCGATCGGAGAGAGCTGGTGCTCTGTCCTGGAGGCTCAGTACTGTGATCCCATCTTGAACCCCAGTGTTAGAAGTTGCCTGGCTGGTCAATTTGAACAGGTCTTCCAGATGAACAGTGGCTCACAACAGATGCAACCCGACCTCAGCTCCCCCCCAATGAGTTTTGTTGTCGAAGATACCCATCAGGCTGAATTTACCAACTGTGCTGTGGATGTGGCGCAGCATCTTAGAATCCAGGCTTACACGATCGTCCCCATCTTTAAGTCAGAAGTGCTGTGGGGGTTACTGGCCGTTTACCAGAACTCTGGACCCCGACAGTGGAAAACCAATGAGGTCAATCTGGTCACCCACGTCAGTCACCAGCTCGGGATTGCCCTCCATCAAGCTCAGTTATTTGCCCAAGTTCGCAAACAATCCCTAGAACTGGAGCAGGCCAGAGATGCAGCGGAAGCGGCTAGTCGGGCTAAGAGTGAGTTTCTGGCCAATATGAGCCACGAACTTCGGACCCCGCTGAATGCCATCCTGGGATTTACACAGGTGATGAGCCGGGATCACGGGCTGTTGCAACAACATCAGGAGCATCTCAGTATTATTAACCGCAGTGGACAGCACTTACTGGAACTCATTAATGATGTACTGGAAATGTCAAAGATCGAGGCAGGCAGAATCAAGCTCAATCAAACAGACTTTGACCTCTATTATTTGCTGAACATGCTAGAAGATTTGCTCCGGCCTAGGGCAACGGCAAAGCAACTGAACTTCATTTTCGATCGAGCCGCCGATGTTCCTCAATACATTGTCACTGATGAGGTGAAACTGCGGCAGGTATTGCTCAATCTCTTGTCTAATGGGATTAAGTTTACGCAGGCAGGTACGGTCGCGCTGCAGGTGTCATGGGTCAATCGTTCTGAATCCGATCTAAAACAGAGGACCCAGGGTAGCCCGGTGACCCTTACCTTTGAAGTGAGAGATACGGGCTCTGGTATTGCGCGGGAAGATATGCAGCGGTTGTTCAGACCCTTTGAACAAACTCGTTTGGGGCAACAGATCCATGAGGGAACAGGGTTAGGGCTGGCTATCAGTCATAAGTTCATCCACCTGATGGGGGGAAAGATCGAGGTTGAGAGTACCCTTGGAGAAGGCAGTTGCTTCCGATTCACTATCCAGGCTCACTTAGCCGGGGCCAGAGAACCGTCGGCCCTCTCATCACCGGATCGAGTTTTGCGGTTGGCTCCTGATCAGCCACCCTATCGGCTTTTGGTGGTGGAAAACCGCTGGGAGAATCAGAAGCTTCTGATGGAACTGTTGCTTCCCCTTGGCTTTGAAGTGTATGAGGCCCGAAATGGGCTGGAAGGAATTGTGGCCTGGGAGCAGCATGACCCTCACCTGATTTTGATGGACATTCAAATGCCGGTGATGGATGGGTATGAGGCTACCAAGCGGATTAAAGCAACTGCCAAAGGGAAGGATACGATCGTGATTGCGGTTACTGGGAGTGCTTTTGAGGAAGACTGTGCTGCAGTTATGGCTGCAGGCTGCGATGATATTATTCGAAAGCCTTTTCAGGAAGATGTCCTTCTGGCCAAAATCGCTGAACATTTGGGCGTTCGTTACCTTTACGCAGAAAAGTCTGGCATTGAGGTGAATCGGACTGATGCCATACAACCGCTGGTTCTGAATTCTGAATCCTTGAGAGTTATGCCCGATTCGTGGATTAATCAACTCTATAGAGCGTCTAGTGGATGCAGTAAGCGGCAGGTTTCCCAGTTAATTGCTCAGATTCCAACCGCCCATGTTGATCTCGCTCACGCCCTGGGAGACTTAATGAATAACTTTAACTTTGAAGAAATTATGCAATTGTGTACCCATTGTTTGGGAATACAGATTAAGTGACATGCTCCGATTAATCTTACTTTCTGGCTCATGTGATGAATCACCTTTTCCAGAAAATTCCTCTCCCTTGGGTGCTGGTGCTTTTTTTTACGCCACAGCTCATCGGTGCTATCGGAGTCATGGGATATCTCTCTTACCAGAATGGGCGACAGTCTGGTGGGGGTGAGCTGGGTCTGGAGGCGAAAACAGTCTGGTGGGGGTTGGGGGTGTCCGGGTTGACGATCGCCCTCAATAGCGTTCTAGCTTATCAACTGGCCCGATCGATCCGCAAAGTCAACCAGACCTCTCAAAAGATGGCCACAGACGCCATCCGGCAGCGGGAAGAACAAAACCAGGCCATTTTGGCGGCAGTCCCCGATTTAATGGTGCGGATTAATCGGGAGGGACTCTATCAGGGCTACATTCGCACCAATCATATGATTGATCTGATCCCGGAGGAGAGTAATCCGGTTGGTCGGCATATTGCCGAATTTTTAAGCCCTGCACAGGCAGAACGGCAAGTAAAGGCGATTCAGGAGGCTTTTGCAACAGGGCAGATTCAAATCTATGAGCAACAACAGGTGATTCGGAATCGAGTGCAGTATGAAGAAGTGCGTGTCGTCACCTGTGGGGCAGATGATTGCCTGTTCATCATTCGAGACATCACCGATCGCAAGCAGGCGGAACTGGCTCTGGCAAAAAGTGAAACCCTGCTGAATGCCTATCAGCGGCTGAGCAAAATTGGCGGTTGGTCCATCAATCTGGAAACAGGGGAACGATCGTGGACCGAAGAAGTTTACCGGATTCATGACTTGCCGCTTGACTTGGACCAAAGTTCGATCTCTGATCCAGATTTTTTTGTCAACTTTTATGCGCCGGAAGCCCGTGCGGTGATTCGGCAGGCCCTGGCTCAGGCGATGATGCAAGGAAAAGCTTACGATCTGGAGCTGCCTTTTATTACCGCTGCCGGTCGCCATCTCTGGGTGCGAACAACCGCCCAGGCCATTCAGGTAGAAGGGCGGGTGGTGCAGGTGATTGGCTACATCATGGATATTACGGAGCGAAAACAGGCCGAAGAAGCCCTCCGGCAGAGTGAACGTAAACACCGAGCCCTGATCGATGCCCTGCCCGATCTGATCATGCGGATGACTGGCGAGGGGATCTACCTCGACTTTTTTCCGACTAAGGCTTTTAAGGTATTTGGAGATAGCAACCTGGTCGGTTCAGGGATCTATCAGGGTGGCTTACCCCAGGAGTTGGCGGAACTGCGAATGAAATACATCCAGCAAGCTCTGAAAACTGGGGAACTCCAGGTCTATGAACATCAACTCTGGGTCGAGCAACGGCTCCGGACTGAAGAAGTCCGGATTGTAGTTTGTGGGGATCAGGAAGTGCTGGCGATCGTGCGCGATATCACCGATCGTAAACAGGTGGAAGAACAACTGCGCCAGAGTGAAGCAGCCCTGCTGGAGGCGCAACGGGTAGCCCACATCGGCAACTGGGATTTTGATCTGCAAACGCAAAAGATCTCCTGGTCGCAAGAACTCTATCGCATGTTTGGCCTTGATCCGACCCAGCCAGAACCCTCCTATGCAGAATATTTGCAGTTGATCCATCCTGACGATCGACCTCTGCTACAGGAACTGGTCCAGCGAGCAATGACAAAGGGACTGGCCTATACGATCGACTATCGGGCGATTCTTCCGGATGGTTCCATCCGGTATCACGAAGGGCGGGGAGAAGTGAGCCGAGATCCCCAGGGACAGGTTTTCCGGTTATTTGGTGCAGCCCTTGATATTACGGAGCGCAAGCAAACGGAGCAGGAACTCCAACAGGCTAAAGAAGCAGCAGAAGCAGCGAATGAGGCGAAAAGCATTTTTCTGGCTAATATGAGCCATGAATTACGAACACCTCTCAATGTGATTTTGGGGTTTGCCCAACTGATGAGTCGGGATGTAACCCTGAATCCGGATCAGCAAGAAAATCTGCAAACGATTCATCGGAGTGGCGATCACCTGCTGAACTTGATTAATGACATCCTGGATCTGTCTAAGATTGAAGCGGGTCAGATTACCCTGAATGAAATCACATTTGAATTGATGGATTGGCTGAGTCTGCTCCAGGAAATGTTTTACAAGCGGGCAGAGTATAAAGGGCTGCAATTCAGCCTGGAAATTGAGCCGGATCTGCCTCAATTCGTTGCAACTGATGCCAATAAACTGCGCCAGATCTTGATTAATCTATTGGGGAATGCAATTAAATTTACCCAGCAAGGAAGGGTGACGTTACGGGTCACCACGGGTCATGCACCATCTGTCCATCCCTCGGAACTGAATCCAGAAGCAGTGACCCATGGCAAAGAACCAGTGATGCTCTGCTTTGAAGTGGAAGACACCGGGCCTGGTATTGCTCCAGAAGAAATCACCACGATCTTTAATGCTTTTGCCCAGGCCCAGGTAGGGCGAGCTGCAATGGAGGGAACTGGCCTCGGATTAACCATCAGCCGCAGGTTTGTTCGCCTGATGGGAGGGGAACTGGAGGTCGATAGCCTGGTGGGAGAAGGCAGTCGATTCCGGTTTCAGATTCCGGTTCGTTTGGCCGAGCCGCAGGATGTTCCTGCCAAAATGCCCGATCGTCGGGTCACGGGTTTAGCGCCAGGGCAACCCGCCTGCCGCATTCTGATCGTGGATGATCAACGACAAAATCGCCAATTCCTGGTTAAGTTGTTGTCGCAAATTGGCCTGAAAGTCCGGCAGGCGGCGGATGGCAAAACAGCGCTGAGTTTGTGGCAGGAATGGCAGCCTCATCTGATCTGGATGGATCTACGCATCCCTGATCTGGGGGGCTGTGACGTGACTCGGCAGATTCGGGAACTGGAAAGACAACGGACATTGGACTGGGGCACCGGGACAACCTCTGCTTCAGATTCCCTCTCTTTGGGCTGCGCCAAAACGATTATCATTGCCCTAACGGCTCAGGCATCTATGGATGATCTCAAAGCGTCTCTGGCTGCTGGTTGTGATGATTTTGTCAGTAAGCCCGTGCGGGAAGCGGTGCTGTTCAGCAAGATGGCAGATTATCTGAACTTACAGTATGTCTATGCCGAGGATCGGTCGATCGCACCCTCATCTCCCCGATCGCAGCCATCCGTTACCCTGACGCCAGAATCCCTGCAAGTGATGCCCAGGGAATGGATTGCCTCTCTGGAGCAAATGGCCATGTTTTGTGATGAGCAGGCAGTCCGGCATCTGATTCGACAAATTCCGGCAGAGTACGCCACGCTGATTATGGGTCTCAATCACCTGATTTATGACTATGGCTTTGAGCAAATTGTGTTCCTCACCCAGGCTGACGGGCTCTCAGGCTAAGGCTTTTCGCACCAGAATCACAGTACAGTCACAGTGATGGGAGATCGCCTCAGGAATATTGCCCTGAATGACTTGCTGGAGCAAGCCTTCCCGGCTGGCTCCCAGGACGATGACATCACACTGGTCTTTCTGCGCCATGTCAATCACAGCATCGGAGACGGATTTCGCACAAAGTGGAATGGTAATTACGGGACTGGCGAGTTGTTGGCGGAGAAACTGAGCATTGGTCTCCAGCGTGGAAATATCGTAAGCTGTCTCAGATGGTGGAAAGACCTGACAGAGACGGACTTCGGCCTTCCGACTCAGGGAGGTCAGAGCGGGCATCAGGGTGATGGCATACTGGGCATTGGGTCCTCCGGCAGTTGGAACCAACCAGCGATTCAGGGTCACGAGGCGGAGCAGCGCATCATAGGCGGATTCGCGGGTGAGCAGTTCTCCGGCAGGGAGATGGAGCTTCAGTCGATCGCTCAGCTTGACCAGGATGACATCGCAGGCTGCCTGCCGAATTGCCGTATCGACCGCATTGCCAAAAATCCGTCCGGGTGTCGTTGTGCTCCCTTTCCAGCCCATAAGCAGCAAATCGATATGTCGCTCCTTAATCGTTTCTAACACGGCCTGGGCCACATCATGGGCCACCCGCACCTGGGTATGAACTGGAATTTTCCAGGTCTGTCCTTGTTGCACGGCATGATCCATCAAATAACGACTGGCGGTGATATCGACTGGTGTTTCTGAGGGGGCCTTGTGGCGGGGCACCAGCACCACCTGCAGGCACTCCAATTCATAATGACGCTGTTTGGCGATCGTGGCAGCGAGTCGGAGCAATGCATCTGCTGTTTCAGGATTACTCAGGGGCACCAGTAAGCGGCCCTGTCCCGTTGCTGGAGCTTGAGTCTGGTAGACCACGTAGGAGGGTTCTGGCTTAGGACCCAGGGGATTGGTTTCACCACTCACCTGATCTGATTCCGCCCGGATAATATCGGCTCGGGTGATAATGCCAATGAGCTTGCGCCCTTCGGTGACGGGCAGGCGACTAACCTGATAGTGGTTCAGAAGATACAGAACATGGGCCAGGGAATCTGTTGGGCCGACCGTGACCAGCCGGTGTGACATGATCAGGCTGAGGGGAAGATGGCCTGCCATCTGGCGCTGCACTGCTTTCCCCAGATCAGATTGGGACAGGATACCGACCAGTTTGCCTGCCTCCACCACTGGAAAGCCCCGGTGATGGGAGCGGGCAAAGGCTTGTCTGGCCTCCTCGATCGTCATCTGACTGCTTAAGGTTTCAACCCGGCGCTGCATAATATCGGCTGCGGTCAGGGTTTGCCAGCGTTGATCGGCAGGGGCTTTTTGCTCCAGATGAATGCCCCGTAACTCTAAGAGATGTTTGTAGATGGATCCTTGAAAAAGGCGCTCTGCCACCAGATAGGAGGCGACAGAACCAATCATCAGCGGCAGCACCACGTTGAAATCGGCGGTCATTTCAAACACGATCACGATCGCGGTGATGGGTCCCCGGGTGACGGCACTAAAAAATGCCCCCATCCCAGTCAGGGCGTAGATTGTAGGGGAGCTGATGAAGAAGTGGGCACCACTGATGTGCTGGAAGCCCTGGACGGCTATTTCCATCAAGCCTCCCAGGGCTGATCCCAGGAGCAGGGAGGGGGCAAAAAGCCCTCCCGGTGCCCCCGAACCGTAGGCAACCAGGATCAGAAAACAACGGGCTAAGAAGGCGATCGCGACCATCTGCCAGGTCGTGTTGCCGACGACCAGGAAATCCTGGGACTCCGTGCTACTCCGCAGAATCGGGGGGAGCAGGGCCAGCACAATTCCAGTCACCCCTCCGGCCAGAGCCATGCGCCAGGACAGGGCCCAGGGGCGGAACCAGTTGCGGTAGAAGGCAAGACTGGCCAGAATGCCCTGGCAAAAAAGACCCCCCAGAACCCCCGCGATCGCCCCCAGAATCAGGAGGAAAGGGATCTCCTGAAGAGAAAAACTGGTATCAATGCCATTGAGTTCGGGAATAAGCCCCCGTCCTCCCAGTAAGCGGGACACCACACCACCGACAAATGCAGCCAGAATGGCGGTTCCCAGAGTCAGATCCGAGAGATCCTGAAGTAACTCTTCAATCACAAACAGCACGCCTGCGATCGGGGCATTGAACCCTGCTGCTAATCCGGCGGCGGCCCCGGCGGCAACGAGTTGTCGCTGGTAAGTAGGAGAAGGGGCGATCCAGCGACTGGATTGGGCGGCCAGAGCGGCTCCGATCTGTACAGTTGGCCCTTGTCGGCCCAAGGATAAGCCAGAGCCCAGGGCCAGAGTCGTGCTCACCAATTTCACCAGGGCCACCCGCAGATCTAAGGCAATGGGAACGTAGGCCAGGGCTGCCTTCACCTGGGGAATACCGCTTCCGGAAGCTTCCGGGGCTAGCCGCTCAATCAAGATGCCACTCAGCAGCCCACCCAGGATCCCCATCAGGGGTAGAGCCAACCAGATGGGGAGAGGCCCACTGATCGATCCCTGCCAGTTTTCCAACCAGGCGATCGACTGCTTGAGTAACACAGCAGCCAAAGCTGAGATGAGACCAATCAGGCAGGCTTCGAAAATGGCCAGGGATTTAGGTCGAAGCAGGCGCTGCAGAGAAGAAGAGAGGAAGGACGCCAGGGGCATTGACAAAATTAACCAGGCTTTGCTTTCAGATCGTGACATATCTTGGCCAGCAGGCACAGCCCGAAGCCAATGGAAGAGGCGTTGCGTGCAATGCCTCTGCTCACCGATAATGATTCAAACAACCCTTAGCCCCTGAGACTCGATTGACTGTGACAGAAGCTGGAGCCTACAAAGATACCGTCAACCTGCCCAAAACTGACTTTGACATGCGTGCTAACGCTGTCAAGCGGGAACCGGAATTGCAATCCTTCTGGGCAGATCAGAAGATTTATGAGCACCTGTCGCAGAACAATCCAGGTGATGTGTTTATCCTGCATGACGGGCCGCCCTATGCCAACGGGGCGCTGCACATGGGGCATGCACTGAACAAAACCCTGAAGGACATTATCAATAAGTACCAACTGCTCCAGGGCCGCAAGGTTCGTTATGTCCCCGGATGGGATTGTCACGGGCTGCCGATCGAACTCCAGGTTCTGAAGGACATGAAACAGGAGGAACGGCAGCGGCTCTCTCCCCTGCAACTGCGCCACAAAGCCAGAGATTTTGCCCTCAAAACCGTAGAGACTCAGCGAGAGAGCTTTAAGCGATTTGGGATTTGGGGAGATTGGGATCACCCTTACCTGACCCTGAAGCCCAGCTATGAGGCCGCCCAGATTGGGGTCTTTGGGCAGATGGTCCTGAAGGGTCACATCTACCGGGGTTTGAAGCCGGTCCACTGGAGCCCCAGTTCCAAAACAGCCCTGGCGGAAGCTGAGCTGGAGTATCCGGAGGGGCACGTCTCGGCCAGTATCTACGTGGCCTTCCCCATGACCACCCTGGCTCCAGCCATTCGCCTGCCCCTCGACCCCTATTTGCCAACCCTGAAGGTAGCCATCTGGACCACCACCCCCTGGACGATTCCGGCCAACCTGGCGGTGAGCGTGAATCCGGAACTGGTGTACGCGATCGTGCGGCGGGCTAGGGATCTGGAGGGCGAACCGGAATACCTGCTGGTGGCCAAGGATCTGGTGGAGCGGCTGGCAACTCTCCTGGGGGAGGATCTGACCGTGGAAGCGACGGTGATGGGGAAGGTGCTGGAGCACTCCACCTATCGCCATCCCCTCTACGATCGCCAGAGTCCGATCGTCCTTGGTGGGGACTGGATCACCACTGACTCTGGTACGGGGCTGGTCCACACCGCTCCCGGTCATGGTCAAGATGACTACCTGGTGGGTCAGCACTATGGGTTGCCGATTCTTTCCCCGGTGGATGGGGATGGCAACTTTACAGAAGAGGCGGGGCCTTTTGCTGGGCTGAATGTTCTGGGAGAAGGGAATCGAGCGGTGATTAATGCTCTGGCTGAAGCCGGAGCTCTGCTGAAGGAAGAACCCTATCCGCACAAGTATCCCTACGACTGGCGGACCAAAAAACCGACAATCTATCGGGCCACAGAACAGTGGTTCGCCTCGGTGGCCGGGTTTCGGGAGGAAGCCCTGCAAGCGATCGCCTCGGTTCGCTGGGTTCCGGCCCAGGGCGAGAACCGGATCACCCCTATGGTGGCAGAACGATCGGACTGGTGTATTTCCCGCCAGCGGAATTGGGGCGTTCCCATTCCCGTGTTCTACGACGAGGAGACGGGGGAACCCCTGCTGAATGAAGCGACGATCGCCCATGTCCAGGCCCTGTTTGCCGAGAAAGGCTCGGACACCTGGTGGGAACTGCCTCTGGAAGACTTGCTACCAGAGCCTTACCGCCACAATGGGCGTACCTACCGCCGGGGTACGGACACGATGGATGTCTGGTTCGACTCCGGTTCTTCCTGGGCTGCCGTTTTACAGGCCGAACCGGACGATCGGGCTCCTTTACAATATCCGGCGGATATCTACCTGGAGGGATCGGACCAGCACCGGGGCTGGTTTCAGTCCAGCCTGTTGACCAGTGTGGCGGCCAATGGCTGTGCCCCCTACAAGATGGTCTTGACCCACGGCTTTGCCCTGGATGAGCAGGGCCGCAAGATGAGTAAATCCCTGGGCAATGTGGTGGACCCGATGATGATCATCAATGGGGGCAAAAACCAGAAGGAGGATCCTCCCTATGGGGCAGATGTGCTGCGCCTCTGGGTGTCTTCGGTGGATTATTCGGCGGATGTGTTGATCGGGAAGACCATTATCAAGCAACTGGCCGATGTTTACCGCAAAATCCGCAATACGGCCCGCTTTCTGTTGGGGAATTTGCATGACTTTGTGCCGGAGCGGGATGCGGTTCCCTATGACCAGATGTCCAACCTGGACCATTACATGCTGCACCGGATGGGTGAAGTGTTCACCGAAGTGACGGATGCTTTTGAGAGTTTCCAGTTTTTCCGCTTTTTCCAGACGGTGCAGAATTTTTGTGTTGTCGATTTATCCAATTTCTACCTGGATATTGCCAAGGACCGGCTCTACATCAGTGCGGCGGATACCCCCCGTCGCCGCAGTTGTCAGACAGTGCTGCACCTGGCCGTAGAAAATCTGGCCCGATCGATCGCCCCTGTCCTCTCCCATATGGCTGAGGATATCTGGCAATTTCTGCCCTATCCCACCCTGTACCCATCGGTGTTTGAGTCCGGCTGGGTGAAACTGGAAAAACAATGGCAGAATCCTGCTCTGGCAGAAACCTGGTCCACCCTGCGGCAATTGCGATCGGAGGTAAACAAAGTGCTGGAGCGGGCCAGGGCAGACAAGGCGATCGGGGCTCCCCTGGAAGCGAAGGTGTTGCTGTATGTGCCGGATCAGTCCCTGCGCCAGACGCTCCAAGCCATGAATCCAGAGGATAGCCTGAGAGGCAATCGGGTGGATGAACTGCGCTACCTGTTGATTGTCTCCCAGGTGGAGGTGCTGGAGTCGCCAGAGGTGTTGCAGGATCTCCCCTACCGGGCTGAATCGGAGCTGGTTAGTGTGGGGGTGGTGAACGCCTCTGGCGAGAAGTGCGATCGCTGCTGGAACTATTCCACCCAGGTGGGCCAATCCGCCGATCATCCCCTGCTCTGTGAGCGCTGCGTTCCGGCTATTGTCGGCGACTTCTAAGGAGCCACCTCCTGAACGATCGGTTGACCAGTCTGCCCTACTTCGAGGGTCGGCTGCCCAGACTGTTTGACCCGGATAGTATAGGTTCGGTTTCCGGCGGTGGTCTGATAGGTGGTTATTTCTCCGATCACGACTGTAGAAACTCGGGCATTATTGACGACCATCCGACCCACTTTTTTGTCGTACAGGTTCATGTAGTGGAGGCCTGCCGTCTGCCAAATCCGCACACTATAACGGGCTGTCTGAAAAGTAGCCAGGGTTTGGGTCTGATTCGCAGGCAGGCGATTTTCTCTCTGCTGTTCAAAGGCGACGATCGTGCCGTCGCTGAAGACCCGGCAGAGGCCAGAGAGCCCCCGGCTGCGGGAGCGCAGAATCACTGTGCGGATGGCACTGCGATCGAGCCGCACCTCTACCACATCCAAGACTACGGATGGACCAAAGACCCGTTCAGCTTCTTGCTGACAAGCTGCCAGGGCGATCGATGACACCGTGCCCTGGCGAGGTGGAGCGGTCAGGGAAAACGTGAGCCGATCTTCCCGCACCCAGCCTTCCAGCCCGGAGCTGTTGAAGCGGACATAGTACCAGACGTACCCATCCTTACCCTCGATCTCCCGCAGGGTTTCCACCCGATCGCCCATCAAGCCGGTGGAAATCACCTCATCCTCGATTGACGGCCCGGATCGCACATTAATCCGGGAACTGGGGTCAGGGGCAAACAGCATGGCCGATCGGGCCTGCACTGGTAGACTGCTCCCCAGAGAAACTGTCACCACCAGTACACCCATCCAGAAAGTTTTGCTCATCCTCATAATCACAAATTCTTGGCTGCGAAAGTATTACATTGCTTTGGATCACCCGTCTCCAACCCCCGCTTAAACCAGCGCACGCGCTGGGCAGAGCTACCGTGGGTGAAGGATTCAGGCACCACGTATCCCTGGGCCTGCCGCTGTAGCCGATCGTCCCCAATGCTGCTGGCAGCCCGCAGGGCTTCCTCAATATCCCCTTTTTGCAGAATCTGCCGCGATCGGTTGGCATGGTTGCCCCAGACCCCCGCAAAACAATCGGCCTGTAGCTCCAACCGCACCGATAACTGATTGGCCTCCTCTGGATTGGTCCGCCGTTGCAGCACCGTCACCTGATCCGAGATGCCCAGCAGATTCTGAACGTGGTGGCCAATTTCATGGGCCACCACATAGGCCTGGGCGAAGTCTCCTGGGGCCTGAAATTTCTCTTGTAAATCGCGATAAAAACTGAGGTCAATGTAGACTTTCTGATCCGCTGGACAATAGAAGGGGCCAACTGTCGATCGGGCAAAGCCGCAGGCCGATTTGACCGCATCGCTGTAGAGCACCAGTTTGGGTTCGACGTAAGTTTGGCCATTCTGGCGAAAAATATCGCGCCAGGTGTCTTCCGTGTCGGCCAGAACAACAGAAACAAAGTCAGCCATCTGGTCATTACTGGAGGATCGGGATGCCCCCGATCGGGGCTCTCCCTGGGTGGGAGCAGTCCTGGACGGATTTGCCTGGTTCAGAATGATGGTGGGGTCACCCCCCAGCACAGCCACCAGGAGAGCCAACAGCACAGTTCCAATGCCCCCCCCAACCAATGGAGCTGATACCCGCATGCCCCGACGATCTTCAACATTCGTACTCCGACGACCTTTTTCCCAATCCATGGTTACCGTCTCCCTCATGCGATGGCTATTCTGCGTTCATTCCCCGATCGTGCTGTCCTGATAAGTAATCGGGTGAGATTAATTATAAGAAGGGGGGTCTGGGGGCACGCCCCCTTCACCCCGACTCTCATCCTTAATTTAATTGTGCCGACCTACTTACCCAGGGTCTGTTTAGAGATGAGTTAGAGCCATTGTAGTCAATCGTCAACCACACACTCCCCCATGGAAAGTACACAATTTCTTCATTTTTACTGCTTAGTCTAAAAGCATCAGTGCTAATCCAAGGTCCTGCTTTAGCAAATTTTATGCAAACCCCAACTCAATCATTATTAACGTCGATTCCTTTAAAAAATTGTTTAAAGATTCCCCGGCAGGCGGAACAACTGGACATGCCCCAGCAGCCGGTCCTGCCTCGAAACGTTTTAATTCGCCTGATTTTGGGTGGTACCACCTTACTTGTAGGAGTGGGGGCTTATTACAGTTACCAGGGGGTCAGGAATCTATTTCTCGATCGGCTCAAACAAACTGCTTTTGCCCAGGTTCAGCAGGGTACTAATCAGATTGATGCCTGGTTAGCCAGTCTCAAAACCCGTATGGACATGCTGGCCAGCACACCGACGGTTCGTTCCATGGATTGGTCCCTGGTGGAACCCTATTTCAAAACGGAGGTGAAACGGCATCAGGACATCTCGATCCTGTTTCTGGGGCGACCCGATGGTCTGCGGTATAGCCCTGAAGGGTCACCGAAACAGGTCAAGGATCGCAAGTACTTCCAACTGGCCATGGCCGGACGCACCAATGTCAGCGATCCCTTTATCAGTCGGGCAACGGGACTGCCCGCAATCGCAGTGGCGGCACCGGTTTGGGGCAACTCCAAAACGAAATCTCCCATTGGGGAAGTCCACAACAACGTCAACATTGACTACATCAATCAGGTCTTGAGCCAGTTGCACTATGGCAATAACAGTTATGCCTTTGCCCTCAACTCAGCCGGGGAAGCCATCGTGCATCCCAACCTGGCCCTCATGTCCACCGCTGAAAAGCCTGCTCCCAGCTTGCTGAAATCGGAGGTTCCCGGCTTAGCAACGATCGCACAACGGATGGTGAATCGGGAACAGGGCATTCAACTGATGTCGATCGAGGGCACTCAAAAGTATGTCGCCTATTTGCCTTTGGGAGAAGCAGGCTGGTCGATCGCGCTGGTTATCCCTCGGGAGAATATTGAATCCCAGCTCCGTTCTCTGGATGTTCTGGCCCTGATTGTCGTCGGTCTGGCGGGCACCCTGATCGGCGTGCTCTGGCGAGTCCAGCGGTTTGAGCAGGCCCAACTCCGGCAGTCTAAAATTGCTGCCGATGCCGCCAAGGAAGCCGCTGATGCCGCCAACCAGGCCAAAAGCGAGTTTCTGGCTAACATGAGCCATGAACTCCGTACACCTCTTAATGGCATTTTGGGGTATGCCCAAATTCTGCATCGCTCCCAAAGCTGGGGAGACAAGGAACGACAGGGAATTACTATCATTCATCAATGCGGCACCCATCTCCTGACCCTGATTAATGATGTTCTCGATCTCTCCAAAATTGAAGCCCGCAAGCTGGAGCTAAACCCCTCTCCGTTCTGTTTTTCTGCCTTCTTGCAAGGTATTGTTGAAATCATTCGGATTCGGAGTGAGCAAAAGGGAATTGACTTTATCTATCTGCCCGATCCGGCGTTACCGGAAGGGGTCGAGGCGGATGAAAAGCGGCTGCGCCAGGTTTTGATTAACCTTCTGGGCAATGCGGTCAAATTTACAGACCAGGGCAGCGTCACCTTTAAAGTTACAGTGTTGCATCCCCCAGATGCTCCCCCAGCCGTTGCAGTGGATGAATCGGACCTCTGGGAGGGAACTGAGCCCCATTCCCCTGCCATGGCACCAGCCGTAAGCCTCTGTTTCCAGATTATCGATACTGGCGTTGGCATCGGAACAGCCGCGATCGCCAACATCTTTCTGCCGTTTGAGCAGGTTGGAGAGACGCGCCGTCAGGCGGAAGGAACTGGCCTGGGGCTGGCCATCAGTCAGAGAATTGTCAACCTGATGGGAAGTCAAATCCAGGTTCAGAGCCAGTTAGGCCAGGGAAGTACCTTTGCCTTTGAGGTGACGTTACCCATTTCAACAGAATGGCAGCAATTGGCAATGATCCGGGCTGGGAAACGGATGATTGGGCATGGGGGAGCCCAGAAAACAATCCTCGTTGTGGACGATAAATGGGAAAATCGATCGGTCCTAGTCCACCTGCTTGACCCCCTCGGCTTCAGGGTAATTGAGGCTGAAAACGGTGCTACAGCTCTGACCCAAGTTACTCAGGAGCAACCCAACCTAATCATTACGGACTTACTGATGCCTGTGATGGATGGGTATACCCTTTTGCAACAATTACAGAATTCAGATGCTTTCAGAGATATTCCTGTGATTGTTTCTTCAGCATCCGTTTCTGAGCTAGAACAACAACAAAGTTTGGATGCAGGTGGGGATGATTTTTTGTCTAAACCAGTGCAAGCTGAGGAACTGTTTCAGATGATAGAGAAGCACCTGAAAGTTGTATGGCAATATGAAGAAAATTTACCTGGTCCTGCAACCTGCTTAGAAAATAACTCTGTCCTATCTGATGCGGATGATTCAGGTGTCATTGCTCTCCCGTTTGAAGAGTTGGTGCAATTGCTCAGTCTGGCTGAACAGGGGCGATTGAAAAAATTGACTGAAGCAGTGAAACGGATTGAGCAATCTAATAGCAGCTATACTCCGTTTGTACAACAGATTCTGAAATTAGCTCAGGAATTTCAGATTGGGAGAATAGAACAGTTGCTGCAGGATCAAATCCGTCATTACTGGGGAAAGGGAGAAAGCCGTGATCACGTCTGATTTGATTCTGGTGGTTGACGATACCCCGGCAAACCTGTCCGTTATCTCTGAGGTGCTGGCAGAGGCTGGTTTTGAGGTTGCAATTGCAACAGATGGGGATATGGCGCTCAAAAAAGTGCAGCATGTCTCTCCCAGTCTGATTTTACTGGATGTCATGATGCCTAAGATGGATGGCTTTGAAGCCTGCCGTCACCTGAAAGCTGCAGAAACCACCCGAAATATTCCAGTCATTTTTATGACTGCTCTGTCCGAGGCTGCAGATAAGGTCCGAGGATTTGAGCTGGGGGCTGTAGACTATATTACAAAACCATTTCAGGAAGAAGAGGTCTTAGCCCGAGTTAAAACCCATTTGAAGTTGCGTCATCTGAATCAAGCCCTGGAACAGCGAACCACAGAGTTGATGGCCACCCTGGAACAGCTCCAGCAGTCTCAGATGCAAGTGGTGCAAAACGAAAAGATGTCCAGTCTGGGACAAATGGTGGCCGGAATAGCCCATGAAATCAATAATCCGATTAACTTCATTCATGGCAATCTCAACTATATCCAGGACTATATGCAAAGCCTGTTACAGCATGTGCAATTGTATCAAACGCACTATCCCAATCCAGTGCTTGAGATTCAACAGCAGGCAGCGGCGATCGATCTGGAGTTTTTGCAAGAAGATTCGATCAAAATCCTGAAGTCCATGCATATAGGGAGTGATCGAATTCGCCAGATTGTTTTATCCTTACGCAACTTCTCCCGCATTGATGAGGCCGAATTTAAAGCTGTAGATCTGCATGAGGGCATTGAAAGTACCCTATTGATTTTGCAACATCGCTTGAAAGATCGACCCGATCATCCCCGAATTGAAATTATCAGAGACTATCATCCCTTACCCCTGGTAGCCTGCTATCCCGGACATCTGAATCAGGTGTTTATGAATATTCTGGTCAATGCCCTTGATGCGATCGAAGAGGCCCATGCCCAGGGATTGAAACTAGGGTGTCAGCATGGCTCTGGACAGATCACCATTCGCACCGCTGTGGAACAGGAGTGGGTGAAAATTGCCATTGCAGACAATGGCTTAGGGATGCCTGAAAAGGTTTGTCAACAGCTTTTTAACCCATTTTTTACCACGAAACCGATCGGCAAAGGAACGGGCTTGGGCCTGTCGATCAGTTATCAAATCATCACTAAAAAACATCAAGGTAAGCTGGAGTGCTTTTCGCAACCGGGAAAAGGAACTGAGTTTGTGATTCAAATTCCAATTCGGCAAGTTGGTCATAACGGAAGTAAATCAGATGTTTCTCTACTGGAACAAAGTTTATTGATGTAACGAAAATTCAAGGTGAGATCTTTAATAGTTTTTTGGGCAAGATAAAGGAGATTGTGATATGTAAGGTTGCCTAGAGACATGAATTATGAATGCAGTCAATCATCTGTCCGGATATCGAATTGTCGAACAACTTTATGCAGGCTCTCGCACGTTAGTTTATCGGGGTGTTTGCGATCAGGATCAAACTCCGGTGGTCATCAAGCTGTTGCGGAATCCCTTTCCCAGCTTTAATGACCTAATTTTATTTCGTAATCAGTATACAATTGCCAGGAATCTTGATCTGCCTGGTGTGGTCAAACCGCTGGCCCTGGAACCTCACAAAAATTCCTATGCTTTGATTATGGAAGATTTCGGGGGCATTTCGCTGAAGACAATGCTCTCTCAACTCGGCAACTTAGGTGGACAATCACAGAATCTCCTCACTTTTTTAAATATTTCTCTGCAAATTGCAACTATATTAGATGGACTTTATCATCAACGGGTTATCCACAAAGATATCAAGCCAGCTAATCTTCTCATCCATCCAGTTACCCACCAGGTCAAACTGATTGACTTCAGTATTTCATCCCTGCTGTCCCGTGAAACCCAGGAGGTTCAAACAGCCAATGCGCTGGAAGGAACCCTGGCTTATCTATCCCCTGAACAGACGGGACGGATGAATCGGGGGATTGATTACCGGAGCGATTTTTATTCGTTGGGCGTGACCTTTTATGAGCTGCTGACCGGGCAGTTGCCGTTCACCTCCCATGACCCGATGGAGCTGGTCCATTGTCATCTGGCCAGACAACCGATGCCTGTGGAGCATCTGAATCCGGCATTGCCCACAGCACTGGCTGAAATCATCCGCAGGTTGATGGCGAAGAATGCCGAAGATCGCTATCAAAGCGCCTCAGGATTACACCATGATTTAGAGCAATGCCTGATCCAATTACAGACGACTGGCCAGATTGCGCCCTTTGAGCTGGGCCAGCAAGACCTCTGTGATCGGTTCCTGATTCCCGAAAAGCTCTACGGTCGGCAGACAGAAGTGGCCGGGTTACTGCAGGCCTTCGATCGGGTCAGCCTGGGTGCCACGGAAATGGTCCTGGTGGCGGGCTTTTCTGGGATTGGCAAAACTGCGGTGGTAAATGAAGTCCATAAGCCGATCGTCAAACAGCGGGGCTATTTTATCAAGGGCAAGTATGACCAGTTCCAACGGGATATTCCCTTTAGTGCCTGCTTGCAGGCGTTTCGGGATTTAATCGGACAGTTGCTGGCTGAATCTGATGCCCAACTGCAATGCTGGAAAACCAAAATTTTGGATGCGGTGGGAGATAATGGCCAGGTCCTGGTTGAGGTAATTCCAGAATTAGAACGGATTATCGGCCCCCAAGCAGCTACCCCAGAACTGACCGGGATAGCCTCCGAGAATCGCTTCAATCTCTTGCTCCAGAAATTTGTCCAGGTCTTTACCACTGCCGACCATCCCCTGGTTCTATTTCTAGATGACTTGCAGTGGGCTGATTCTGCGTCTCTGAAGTTGCTGCAATTGTTGATGCAGGATGCAGGCTATCTGCTGGTCATTGGGGCCTATCGGGATAATGAGGTCTCTCCAGCCCATCCCCTCATGTTGACCCTGGATGGGATTCAGAAGTCTGGTGCAACGGTGCAGACGATCGTGCTGCAAGCCTTAGCACCAGAAGATATGAATTACCTGGTGGCGGATACATTGAACTGCGATCGCGCTCTGGCCCAGCCATTGACCGAATTAGTCCGGCAAAAGACCCAGGGCAATCCCTTCTTTGCGACCCAATTTCTCAAAGCGTTGCATGAGGATGGACTGATCACCTTTAACTGGGAAGTGCGGCACTGGCAGTGTGATATTGCCGAGGTCAGAACCCTGGCCCTAACGGATGATGTGGTGGAGTTTATGGCCCGCCAGTTGCAGAAATTGCCTGCAGCTACCCAGGATGCTCTGAAACTAGCAGCCTGCATCGGGGCGCAGTTTGATCTGCAGACCCTGGGAATTGTTAGTGAAACATCCCCAGAGCAAACCGCATCCGCCCTCTGGAGAGCCCTGCAGGAGGGGTTGATCCTGCCGCTGACAGATGTCTACAAATTTTTCACTCAGATGGATACGCCATCTGCCACCCCATCTACCGTGAATGTGACCTATCGGTTTCTGCACGATCGGGTGCAACAGGCGGCTTATTCGCTGATTCCAGAGGAGCAGAAACAGGCCACCCATTTAAAGATCGGGCAACTGCTGCTGGAGAATACTTCCGTCACAGAACGGGAAGAAACCCTCTTTGCAATTGTGAATCAGTTGAACATGGGCCGTCGTTTATTGCCCGCAACCTCAGAACCGGATCAACTGGTGCAATTGAATCTGGCGGCAGCCCGTAAGGCTAAAGCTGCCACGGCCTACCGGGCTGCCATTCAGTATCTCGATATTTGCCTGGAGCGGCTGCCGAAAGGGAGCTGGCAGTTGCAGCCGGAGTTAACTCGGAGCATTTATGAGGAAGCGGCGGAGGCGGCCTATCTGAGCACGGACTATGAACGGATGGAGCAACTGGCGGCGATCGTCCTGGCCCATACGAATGACTTACTGGATAAGGTCCGAATTTATGAAATCAAGATGCTGGCGGCTAAAGGCCAGGGTCAGTTACGGACATCGATTCAGATTGGGCTGCAATTGCTCGAACTTCTGGGGGTGACCTTTCCGGCTGAGCCCACCCTGGCCGATGTGGGTCAGGCTCTGGACACAACCCTGCAAGCCTGGAAAGATCGTCCCATTGCCAGCCTGTTGGACGGACCAGTGATGACGGATCCTATCAAGCTGGCAGCAATGCGAATTCTGACTCAGTTGATTGCACCGGCCTATCAATCTATGCCCATGTTGATGCCCTTATTCATCTTCGAGCAGATTAATTTGTCCATCGCCTACGGTAATTGTGCCATTTCAGCTTTCTCCTATGCGGATTATGGTTTGGTGCTCTGTGGCATTGTGGGGGATCTGGAAGCAGGCTATCAGTTTGGCCAACTGGCCCTGAATATTCTCGATCGCTTCCAGTCCAAAGCAACCCGTTGCCGCACGTTCTTTATTGTGTATAGCTATATCAGCCACTGGAAAGAGCCGCTCCGCAATCATCTGTCCGAACTCCAGGATGCCTATCAGGTGGGGTTGGAAACGGGCGATCTGGAGAGCAGTGCCTTAAATGCTCAGATGTACTGCGCCTATGCCTACTTTGCGGGTCATGAGCTGTCCACCCTGGCAACGGAGATGGCCGCCTACCGTCAGGGGCTGCTGCAACTGAAGCAGGAAGGACCCCTGAATTTTCAGGCCATTTATCATCAAACGGTTTTGAACTTACTGGGGCAGGCCGCTGATGATCCCTGTCGGTTAGAGGGAGAGGTGTTCGCTGAAACCCAGGCCGTGCCAGTGCTCCAGGCAGCCAATATTCGAGCAGCCCTTTACTATCTGTACTACAACAAAATGGTGCTTTGTTACCTATTGGGAGACTCTCCGCAGGCTGCTGCAAACGCTCCTCTGGTAGAATCCTACGCCGATAGCATGGTGGGCATGTTTGCTATTCCCCTCTTTTGTTTCTACCGATCGCTGGTTGACCTGGCTCTGCTGCCAGCCATGGCTGAACCAGAGCGGACCCAGGCCCTGGAACGGGTAGCCCACCATCAGGAGAAACTGCAACAATGGGCCGATCACGTCCCCGCGAACCATTTGCATCGGTTCCATCTGGTGGAAGCAGAACGGCAACGGGTGCTAGGTAATAAAGCCGCCACGATCGACCACTACGATCGAGCCATTCAACTGGCCCAGACCTACGGATATATTCAGGATGAAGCCCTGGCCTATGAATTGGCGGCTCAATTCTATTTAGCCTGGGACAAGGAACAACTCGCCCAATCCTATATGACCCAGGCTTATTATGCCTATAGCCGCTGGGGAGCTAAAGTTAAAGTCGAGAATTTAGAACAGCGCTACCCCCAATTACTGGCCCCGATGCTGCAAAAACAGCAACAGGCTTTCAACGTCACTGAGACGATTCTGGCCACCTCTTCCCACACGAGTAAAGCCTCTACTTCCGGCAGCAGTGGAGCCTTGGAGGTGCTGGATCTGAATACCATTCTGAAGGTATTTCAAATGATTTCCAGTGAAATTGAGCTGGAGAAGCTGCTCTCGACCCTGTTACAGGTGGTGTTGGAAAATGCCGGGGCAGACCAGTGTGCATTGTTGATGCCCAGGGACGGAAGCTGGGTGATTGAGGCCCTGGCCCAGTTTGAACAGCCTGATCGGATTCTGCAATCTTTGCCGATGGAATCCAGTCAGGCCGTGCCCGTTTCTCTCATTAACACGGTTAAACATACCCTCAAGCCCTCTGTGATCTGGAATGTGGTGGCCCATCCGACCCTGGCGGCTGATCCCTATATTTTGCGCCACACGCCGAAGAGCCTTCTCTGCATGCCGATCTTGCACCAGGGGCAGTTAATTGGGATTTTATATCTGGAAAATAATCTGACGATCGGAGCCTTTACAGACGATCGGATAGAACTACTTAATCTCATCTGTACCCAGACTGCCATTTCCCTTGAAAATGCCCGCCTTTATCAAAAAACACAGCAGGCATTCACAGACCTGAAACAGGCTCAGCTCCAGATGATTCAGAGTGAAAAGATGTCTGCCCTGGGCAATCTGGTGGCTGGGGTGGCCCACGAAATTAATAACCCGGTTGGGTTTTTGAGTGGCAATATTCAACCCGCTTTAGATTACATCCAGGATATTTTTGGCTTGCTGGATCTGTACCAGCAGAAGTATCCCCAGGCTGATGCGGACATTGACGCAGAAATCGAAACGATTGACCTCGATTACATTCGGGAAGACTTACCCAAACTGGTAGGGTCCATGCGGGAGGGGGTGAAACGCATTCGGGACATCAGCACGAGCCTCCGAACCTTCTCCCGTGCCGATAGTGATCGGCCCATCCCCTACGACCTGCGGGATGGGATCGACAGCACGATTTTGATTCTCAAACATCGCTTGAAGGCCAATGAGCATCGGCCAGAGATTCAAGTCATGACAGACTATGGTCCCCTGCCTGCGGTAGAGTGCTTTGCTGGACAATTGAACCAGGTGTTCATGAATCTGCTGGCCAATGCGATCGATGCGCTGGAAGAGGCCAGTCACGGACGCAGCTTCGAAGATATTCAGGCCCAGCCCAACCAGATCATCGTGCAGACCCATCTCTCGGAGGATGGGCAGCAGGCGGTGATTCGGATTAAGGATAATGGAATTGGCATCCCGGATGAGGTGAAACAGCGGATTTTTGACCATCTGTTTACCACTAAAGGAGTGGAGCGGGGAACGGGTCTGGGTCTGACGATCGCCCGTCAAATCGTGGTCGAAAAGCATGGGGGAATGCTGGAGGTTACCTCTAAGCCAGGAGAGGGAACGGAGTTTTTGATTGCGATTCCAGTCAGGGTCAGCCTTACAAAAGAGGCTCAGCCAGTTGTGATGGCTCAATGAAGCTGATCTGGGAGATCGATCGTAATTGGAGTTAAATCGGCTCCGAACAGGATTTATGATCTTGTTATCGGAACCAGTTATCCCCTCCGGTCCTGCTATGGCTTCATCTCGATTGCCAGTTTCCACCTTCGCTGAAGTAGATGTGGCAATCGCCCTTCTCTGCGATCGCAAAATGGCCTGGGCCAGGCTCAGTATTCCCGATCGCATCACCTATCTGCAGCGCTGCATTGAAGGTGTGCTGGCTGTGGCCGAGGACTGGGTGGAGGCCAGTTGCCAGTTGAAAGCCATTGACCCGGCCTCTCCACTGGCTGGAGAAGAGTGGATTGCTGGACCCTGTTCCACGGTTTCCAACCTGCGGTTGCTGATGCAGACATTGCAGGCCCAGGGCCAGCCCCAGCCTGTCCGTTGGACCACCCGCCCTGATGGACAATCCGTGGCGCAGGTATTTCCCGACAACCTGATGGATCAGGTTTTGTGGTTAGGCTTTCAGGGAGAGGTCTGGAGTGAACCCGGCCAACCGGCCACCCAGGGCCAGATTTATCGGGAATCTTCTCCGGTGGGTCGGGTCGCTTTGGTCCTGGGAGCTGGGAATATTTCCTCGATCGCCCCGATGGATAGCCTCTACAAGCTGTTTGTGGAAAATCAGGTGGTGTTGCTCAAGATGAATCCGGTGAACCAGTATATGGGACCGATTCTGGAGCAGGCGTTTCAAAGTTTGCGGGCCGATGGTTTCTTTGAAGTGGTCTATGGGGCAGCAGATCTGGGCCATTATCTTTGCCACCATCCCCAGATCGAGACCGTTCATATCACGGGGTCTCACCATACCCACGATGCGATCGTCTGGGGCAGCACTCCTGAAGAGAGGCAGGAGCGGCAGGCGAGCCAGCGACCCCTACTCACTAAACCCATCACCTCAGAACTGGGCAACATCACTCCGATTCTGGTGGTGCCTGGTTCCTGGTCTGGGGCAGATCTTGCCTTCCAGGCCCGCCATGTAGCTGCCATGGTAGCCCACAACGCCAGTTTCAACTGTGTTGCCGGAAAAGTGCTGGTGGTCGCAGCAGGCTGGCCCCAGCGGGAGGCTTTTCTGACCCGGTTGCGGCAGGAACTGGCTCGAACTCCAGCCCGCAAGGCGTACTATCCTGGTGCCCAACAGCGTTACCAGGCATTTTTGGATCGCTATCCCCAGGCCGAGGCGATCGGCAACCGGATAGCCGACAGCGTGCCCTGGACCCTGATTCCTGATGTTGTACCTGTTGCTGGAGAATATGCCCTGCAGGAAGAACCCTTCTGCGGGGTGCTGGCCCAGGTGACCCTACCCGCCACCACAGCCGCAGAATTTTTGCACCAGGCTACCGAATTTGCCAATGGGCAAATCTGGGGCTCCCTGGCCTGTGCGCTGCTGATCCATCCCCGCACCCAAAAACAATATGCTGATGAGCTGGAACAGGCGATCGCCAAGCTGCGCTATGGCAGCGTGGCCGTGAATGTCTGGCCAGGCATGATCTACTATTTCAGTGTCCATAGCTGGGGGGCATTCCCAGGCAACAGTCTGGGTGCGATCAGCTCCGGTCGAGGGGTGGTCCATAACGCCTATCTCTTCGATCATCCTCAGAAATCTGTGATGTGGGCTCCGTTTCGGATCTGGCCCACTCCAGCCTGGTTTGCTGACAACCGTAACTTGAAGCAACTGGCCCAGCGATATCTGCAGTATGAAGCCAAACCTACCTGGGACAATGTGTTGCGAGTGGTTCTGGCTGCGGTACGGGGGTAATTTTCAGGGAATTACAACCCAAACTCTCGCAAGGCTGGTCTGAAGTTGCCACCTTCATGGCTCGATTGACTCAACTTGATCAGGGCAAATCGCTGCAGGGGAGTCAGGGCAGCCCATTGTTCTAGGGTAATGGTGACGCTGGCCGCCTGGGCTTTCGCTTGGACTTCCTGTGGAATCTGGCTCCTGTTCTGCCAGGGGGGATGGGGATCGATCGGGAGTTCAGTGGCGGTTTCCCCGGTACGCTCCTGGATTAACTGCTGTAAGGAAGTCTGAAAAACCTGTACCTCTGACTCTGTATTGCAGGGCCGATCGAGCAGGCTTTGGCGATCGGCTGGAGTGAATTGGTTCCACTGCTGCAACTTCAGCTTGATACCGGCTGTATCCAGCTTGTAGCGCACCATCATGGGGATGCAGCGTAAGGAATCAACAAAATCTGCTTCAAATTGAAAAAATTGGGTCATGGATCCATTATGACTGCCGGTTGGTTCGATGAATTAGCCAGTAACTGAAAGCAAGGGAGGCAATGGCGATCGCCAACCCAATTAACTCAATGCCGGTGGTTTTCTGGAAATCCAGAATAATAATTTTTCGGGCGACCGCAATCAGGGAGGTCACAATCACCAGCTCTACCTGAATTACCTGCTCTTTTAAATAGCCGGTAATGTTTTCCAGAATTTCCAGGGCAATCAAAATATTCAGAAACAGCCCAAAGATTTCAATCAGGGTGATGCTGTTGAACCCAAAGGGAGGAGTTGCAATTTCTTGAACCAGAAAATACCCTAAGTCGTAGAGTGCTACCAGAATCACCACAATCATGCCGATCGAAAGCAATCTGGACACTAACTTTTCAAATTGAGACAGTAACTTGATAAAACTGTCGTCACAGGTTAATTTGCCCCAGAAATTGATCAGCTTGTTCAGCCACATGGTTCTAGCCCTCTGGTTCGAGGGATTGAAGATCTACCTCTTTTAGTTAACAACAATCAGGGGTACATCACGCCTCAGGGAGCAATCAGGAAATGACAGGAAGAGGATTGATTGGGCCTGATGGAAAATATCGCTAAGTCACAGCACCTGTGATCTGTCGGGCAGGTTCAACTTCAACATCCAGATCCACAGAGGTAGGGGTTATGGGAATCAGTTGCACTGCGCAGGCTTTCAACTCCGGTTGATGGGAATCGGGACAGGCTTCTGGATGAGTCAGGGCATTGGCTTCAGCCCGATCGGCCCAGAGCGATCCCCAATGCATGGGCACGAAAACCGTACCAGGAGAAATGCCACGGGTAACGACAACGGGGAAACGGGCCATGCCCCGCCGCGATCGCACCTCCAGCAGATCCCCATCCTGAACACCCAGTTCCAAGGCATCCCGGGGATGCACCTCAATGAATGGACTAGGATGCATCTGGCAGATTTTTTCGGTTCGCCCAGTGCGGGTCTGGGTGTGCCAGTGGCCGTATAAACGTCCTGTAGTCAGGACATAGGGATAATTGGGGTCCGGGGGTTCTGCCAATCCGCGCGGATGATAAGCCAAAAATCGAGCCCGGCCATCCGGGGTCGGAAAGTGGAGATCGGTATAAAGGCGTTGGCTCTGCCGGGTTGCCTCTAGTTCATCCGGACAGGGCCACTGTAAGGGGCCTGACTGCTGCAAGCGATCGTGGCTGATGCCACTCATATCGCAAACTCGACCCCGAGTCAGTTGCACGAATTCGGCGTGAATCTCAGCGGCACTCTGGAAGGGGAATTGCTCAGTAAAACCCAGACGACGACCCACTTCACAAAAGATGGCCCAATCCTCCCGGGCTTCCCCCAGGGGCTTCTGGAAAGCGGGACAAAGACTGACCCGGCGTTCGGAATTGGTCATGGTGCCGGACTTCTCACTCCACTGAGCTGCAGGGAGCAGGAGATGGGCATAGGCTGCCGTTTCTGTTGGATAGTAAGCTTCCTGGTACACTGTGAAGGGCGATCGCTGTAAAGCGGCTCTGGTCCGTTCCAGATCCGGCAGACTGACCAGAGGATTGGTGGCTGCAATCCAGAGAAGACTCACCTCATCCGCTTCTAAGCCAGTGATCATATCCCAGACGGTACGGCCTCGCTGGGGGGAAATCTGCCTGGATGGGAGCCCCCAGAATTGCTCGACCTCAGCCCGGTGCTGGGGATTGCTGACAAACCGATACCCCGGTAACAGATGGGACAGTCCTCCAGCCTCCCGTCCCCCCATGGCATTCGGTTGGCCCGTCAGGGAGAAAGGACCAGCACCTGGTTTGCCAATTTGACCCGTCATCAGGTGCAGGTTGATCAGGCAGCGGACCTTGGCTGTGCCCTCGCTGGACTGGTTCATGCCCATGGACCAGAGAGACAGGACCCGTTTGGATTCCCCCCACCAGCGAGCCGCCATTTCCAGGTCCCTGACCGAGATACCGCAACGATCGGCCACTTTACCAGGTTGATAATGACGAATCAACTGGGCAAAGGCTGGAAAATTCACGGTGCAATCGTCAATGAAGCCAAAATCCAGGTAGGGATAGTTGTAGGGAGCATCAATACTCCAGTGCAGTAGGAGATAGGCAATACCATTCAGCAGATCAATATCGGTGCCAGGCCGAATTGCCAGGTGGAGATCGGCAGCCTCAGCCGTAGGGGTACGGCGCGGGTCAACCACGATCAGCTTTACATCTGGATTCTGCTTATGATGTTTACGGAGGCGATTAAACACGATCGGATGGCATTCCGCTGCGTTACTGCCAATCACGAAAGCGCAATCCGTCAGCTCCACATCATCGTAACAACAGGGAGGACCATCAGACCCCAGACTCTGGACATATCCGGAAACTGCTGAAGACATGCACAACCGAGAATTGGCATCAAAATTGTTCGTTCCCAGACAGCCCTTCATTAGTTTTTGGGCTGTGTAATAATCTTCTGTGACAAACTGACCGGAGCCATACATACAAAGAGCATCTGCTCCTTGAGTTGCCTGCACCTGCCGAATTTTCTGGACGAGGCGATCGAAGGCTTCATCCCAACTGATGCGGCGAAACGGTTCCCTCAGAGAGTCTCGCCACATCGGGTAGAGCAGGCGATCGATCTGGATGGATTCAGCAACAGTCGCACCCTTGACACAGACCATACCCTGGCTGGAGGGATGGCTGCGATCGCCTCTGACTTTCCAATTCGGGGTTCCATTGGTCGCTGGGGCCATGGGCAGGACTTCCAGGCCACAGCCCACCCCACAATAAGGGCAGAGGGTCTTGATTGCATCGTTAGTCATGAGTCATTGGTCATTGGGTTCATCCCCTCTGGGGAGGGGTGGCCCGCAGGGCCGGGGTGGGTTTAGATGGGTGAGGCGTTGCATGCAATGCCTTTACGGGTGGTTATGGCTACACAGCCATCAAATGACTAATCCACATCATGGGCAAAACGGCGGAACAGGAAATCCATAGCGTGGTTTCGCAATTCGTAGTAATGGGGATCCTCCATGACCCGACTGCGGTTGCGGGGACGGGCAAAGGGGATTTGCAAAACCTCCCCAATTTTCGCCGCAGGGCCATTCGTCATCATGACCAGACGATCAGACAGCAGCAGAGCCTCATCCACATCATGGGTCACCATCAGTACCGTCACCTGATGCTCAGTCCAGATTTTCAGCAACTCTTCCTGCAATTCTTCCCGCGTGATCGGGTCCAAAGCCCCAAAAGGTTCATCCAAAATCAACACCTTAGGACGCAGAGCCAGAGCACGGGCGATCGACACCCGTTGCTTCATCCCACCCGAAAGCTGCTTCGGTTTTTTGTTCGCTGCATCATTGAGCCCAACGAGAGCCAGATGCTCCCGCACGATCGCCACCTTCTCAGCCCTGGGCTTTTCAGGCCAGACCGAATCCACAGCCAGATAGATATTATCGAAAGCACTCATCCAGGGCAGTAGCGAGTAATTCTGGAAAACGACCATGCGATCGGGGCCTGGCTTAGTGATGCGCTTGTTTTCCAGGCGCACTTCCCCATGGGTAGGACGGTTGAACCCAGAAACCATATTCAGCAGAGTCGATTTACCACAACCAGAGTGGCCAATAATGCTGATAAATTCTCCCTCATAGACGGTTAGATCGATCCCGTCCAGAACGATATACGGACCTTGAGGAGTCGGATATACCTTGGAGACATTTTCAATCACCAGGTAAGGATCCCGATTGATAGCGGTTGGCGGGTACAGGTTGAGGGTGTTCAGGGTTTGCATAGGATCAGTCATAAAGTAAATTCGGTAGAGACGCGATTCATCGTGTCTCCTGCATCGGTTGAAGGGTAATAGGGATATAGGGACAGACCGCCACGATAGACAAGTTACAGAGATGCGATAGACAAGTTACAGAGATGCGATAAATCGCGTCTTTACGGCAGCAGAGATCAGGAGCGAGTGGCAGCAAGAGGTTGAGGATCCAGGTCGATCTCTGTAATGTGGACTTCCCGTTTGATGTCCAGGGACTTGAGATAACCGATCGGATCATCAGGGTCAAAGCTGACCCCATCAAAGAAGCGGATTGGACCCCGATTGGGTTCAATATCCGGAAATCCGAGGTCACGGGCTGCAGCTCCAAACACATCTAGGCGACGCACCCGCTCCAGCACTTCTACCCAGTTGCGGGGGAAGGGGGTAATGTCCCAACGAGCAAGCTGGGTCATCGTCCAAAGGGCCTCTACCCGATCGGGGAAGTTGGTTTTATCGACAAAGAACTGGTTGAACCGCAACAAATATTCGGGAGGGGCATCCGTGCCCCGATCGTAGGGATCGATCAGCCCGGGCCGAATCTGCGCCAGACTGGAGCCGACATATTCGGGGCGGGAGAGCAGTTCGGCCACTTCTTCCCGATTGCGCCGATCATCGCAATATTCGCAGGCTTCCAGCATGGCTTTGACCAGGGCCAGATGGGTTTCCGGATACTCGTTGGCCCAGTCTTCCCTCACGCCTAGAACTTTTTCTGGATGTCCAGCCCAGAGATCTAAATCGGTTGCAATGACAAATCCGGCCTGGTCCTGGATCGCGTGGGTGTTCCAGGGTTCACCAGCGCAGAACCCATCGATACTACCTGCTTTCAGGGTGGCCACCATCTGGGGCGGGGGAATGATGGTCAGGCTGACATCTTCGTCAGGGTCAATGCCACCGGATGCCAGCCAGTAGCGTAGTAGGAGGTTCTGCATGGCAGCCGGGTGAACCGCTGCCAGGGTATGGATTTTGTCGGGGGTACGGATCAGCAGGGATTTGAAGTCGGCCAGAGTCCGGACCCCAGATTCAAATAGATGGCGGGCAAAGGTGATCGCATTCCCGTTACGACTGAGGACCAGGGCAGAGGTAATGGGAACGGGGGCATTGCCTTTCATGCCCAGAGTGAGGGCGATCGGCATGCCAGCGACCATCTGGGCTGCATCCAGGCGTCCACTCACAACGCCTTCTGCAATTGCTTTCCAACTCGGTTCCCGAGAAAGATGCACATCCTCTAACCCATGCTGCTGAAAGAATCCCTTTTCCTTGGCGATGACCAGGGGAGCGCAGTCTGACAGGGGCACAAATCCAATTTCCAGGTTGATTTTCTCTAACCCATTGCGGGCGATCGCCCCTGTGGGTTTAATCTGCCGTTGCTTGGATTTCTTCTGCTGGTTGAGGAAGTAGTTGATTTCGGCCCGCAGACTGTAATAGTTGGGATGGTTCACCACTTCCATGCGCGCCCGAGGCCGAGCGAAGGGAACCTCAATGATCTGGCCGATGCGGGCTTCTGGACCGTTGGTTAACAGGATAATTCGATCGGATAAGAGGAGCGCCTCATCCACATCATGGGTCACCATGACACAGGTGAGCTGGCCTTCCTCAGCAATGCGGATTAGTTGATCCTGGAGACCACTGCGGGTGAGGGCATCCAGGGCTCCGAAGGGTTCGTCCAGTAGCAAAACCTTGGGGCGAATGGCCAGGGCGCGGGCGATCGAAACCCGCTGTTTCATCCCTCCCGATAACTGGCTGGGCCGTTTGTCGGCGGCGTGGCGTAACTTCACCATATCGATGTGGTGCTCCACAATTCCCCGCCGCTCTCCCCGAGGCAGGTTGCTCATCACCTCATCCACGGCTAGAGCAATATTCTCTCGCACGGTGAGCCAGGGGAGGAGGGAGTAGTTCTGAAACACCACCATGCGATCGGGGCCTGGTGTGGTCACCTGCCTGCCTTCCAGAACAACTCCACCCCGGGAAGGCTTGTCGAGTCCCGCGATGATGTTGAGTAGAGTAGACTTGCCGCAACCGGAGTGGCCGACCAGGGAAATAAATTCCCCTTTCTGGATCTTGAAATCAATATTTCTCAGCGCAACGTAACTCCCCCCATTAGGCAGGGAAAAAATCCGGGAAATGTTGTCTACTTCAACAAAGGAAGACATAGCTTAATGAAAGGTAAGAGTTGGGTATGGAGGAAATAAAGATCTTTCTGGATGTGGGTATTCAGGCCGAATTTTATGCCTGGGGGATGACGCATCCCCTACTTCTGCTCGTCCTGCACCACCAGGGTGGCAATAAAGCCAACCACTTTATCTAGCAGTAGGCCGACAATCCCGACATAAACCAGGGCAATGATGATCTCACTCAGGCGAGAGCTGTTCCAGGCATCCCAGATGAAGAACCCGATGCCAACCCCTCCAGTCAACATCTCAGCCGCCACGATCGCCAGCCAGGAGAGGCCAATACCAATTCGTAGTCCGGTAAAAATGTAGGGAACGGTAGCCGGAAACAGGACTTTGAAAAAGTATTTTGGACTGGATAGTTGCAGAACTCGGGCTACATTGTTGTAATCCTGGGGAATCTGCTTGACACCAACCGTGGTGTTGATGATGATCGGCCAGATTGCTGTAATGAAAATAACGAAGATGGCTGAAGGGTTGGCCTGTCGAAAGGCCGCCAGGGAAATGGGTAACCAGGCCAAGGGTGGTACTGTGCGTAAGATTTGGAAAATGGGGTCTAAGGCCCAAAACATAAACTTGTTCAGGCCAATGAGAATTCCCAGGCAAATCCCCACGATCGCAGCCAGGGAGAACCCGATCGCGACCCGCTGTAAACTAGCAAAGATTTGCAGCCCCAGGCCCTTGTCCGTATCTCCATTATCAAAAAAGGGATCTCGAATCAGATCCCAGGTTTCCGTGAGAACCGTCAAAGGAGCTGGTAGGGGAGCTTTCGGTCCAGAGCAAAGAATTTGCCAGATGACCAGGAAGAGGGTGACGGCAATAATGGGTGGAATGACATACTTGGCTTGCTTCTGAAACCAGGTCAGGATGAGTTTTGGTAAAGCGGAATTGGTTAAGGGTTTTGCCAGGCTGGTTGTCATCCTCTGGATCTCCTATGTGTGTCGAACTCAAGGGGGGATTCGCAAAAATGGGGGGTATTCAGGTACTTTGTCAGGTGTAATTGCAGAAATTTGTTCGGAGCGGACAGTTCTAACGGGGGTAACTGGTCCGCTCCTTTACGGTGGATGCTGATTAGGCTTTGACCTTCTTGATCTTGAGGCTCTTGAGATAGGCTTCAGGGTTCTCCGGATCAAACTTCACCCCATCAAAGAAGGTTTCAATCCCTCGTGAGGTGCTCTTGGGAATAGCGGCTTCTTGGCCGATCGCTTTGGCGGCATCCTTCCAGAGGTCTTCACGGTTGACGGCTTTAACCAGCGCTTTGCTATCGGTATCGGCAGGCAAATACCCCCAGCGAATATCCTCGGTCAGGAACCACAAATCGTGGCTCGCGTAGGGGTAGGAGGCACTGTCAGACCAGAATTTCATCAGGTAAGGACTGTTTTCTTCCACCCGTCCATCCCCATAGTCAAACTTCCCTTTAGCCCGCTCCACAATGTCTTTGGCTGGCACCTTAAACCATTCCCGCTTCGAGAGGATATTGCACATCTCCTCTTTGTTTTCCATCTTGTCACACCACATCTGAGCTTCCAAAACAGCCATCAGCAGGGCTTTAGCTGCTTTGGGATGCTTGTCCACGTAATCTGCTCGCATAGAAAAGGCTTTCTCTGGATGGTCTTTCCACAATTCCCCAGTGGTGAAGGCGGTGTAACCCAGTCCCTGGTTGACAAGCTGAGCATTCCAGGGCTCACCGACGCAAAATGCTTCCATGTTTCCAACTTTCATGTTGGCGACCATTTGCGGGGGAGGAACGACGATCGTTGAGGCATCCTTATCCGGGTCAATTCCACCGGCTGAAAGCCAGTAGCGCATCCACAGATCATGAGTGCCGCCAGGGAAAGTAACCGCGCACTTGGTGTCTTTTCCAGCCGCTTTAGCTTTAGCAAAAGCATCTTTCAGGGGCGTACTCTGGAGATTGACTTTTAAGTCTTTGTAAGTATTGGCCACTGAAATGCACTGTCCGTTGGTATTCAACCGAGCCAGGATGTACATGGGAACTTTCTTCCCATTCGTCACGGCTCCCGTGGAAATCAGGTAAGGCATGGGGGTCAGGATGTGAGCCCCATCAATACCACCCCCGTCGGAACCCAGTACGATATTGTCCCGAGTTGCCGCCCAGGAAGCCTGCTTGGCAACTTCGACATCTTTCATCCCATACTTATCGAAAAAGCCCTTCTCTTTGGCAATGATCAGGGGAGCAGAATCGGTCAAAGCAATAAAGCCTAATCTAGCTTTTGTGGTCTCTGGGGCATCTGCTGCACTGACACTGGCGGGTGCAGCACTGGGAGAACTAGCGCCAGAAGAGGGTTGATCCCCGGAAGAACCACCGCAGCCATGTAGAATAACGGTGCCAGCGGCTGCAGTTCCAGCAGTGATAATAAATTTTCTTCTGGACAGATCAGACATGAATTCAGCTCCTCAGGTATTCGCTTGCAAGTAAAAAGTTCATTAAGGGAAGACGTTGCAGGTAACGTCTGTATTACATCTCGATCGCAGGGCTATCCTGCCAATTCCCTGGGTTGGGCCTGAAAATGCTCAATCAGCACCTCTCGCAGCACTGGCTTCAGATCCTCACAGGGAATCCCCTTGCGAACACAGGTGCCCAGATGCGCCTCTTTGCCCACTTTGCCCCCCATGTAAAGGTCTACCCCTTCCAGCGTCTGACCGTCTTTACGGACCTTGGTACCCATCAGCCCGATGTCAGCCACCTGGGGCTGCCCACAGGAATTGGGGCAACCCGTCCAGTGAATCCGAACGGGACGTGGGGTAGAGAGTTCTGCCCCTAGTTCCCGCACCATCTGCAAGGCTCGCTGCTTCGTTTCAATCAGGGCAAAGTTGCAAAACTGGCTGCCGGTACAAGACACCAGTGCCCGCTCCAGATTATCCGGATTCACAGAGAACAATTGCAGCAGGGGCTCCTTCAAGAATGGCCCCAATCGCGAATCGGGAATGTTCGGGATGATGACGTTCTGTTCTACAGTCAGGCGGATTTCTCCACTGCCGTAGACCTCTGAAAGGCGGGCCAAGTCAAACATTTCCTGGGCTTGCAGACGGCCCACGGGCACATGCAGACCCACATAGTTAAGGCCAGGTTGCTTCTGGGCATGGATGCCAATGTGATCCCGTTTATCCCAGACAATTTCATCTTGAGGGGCAGCCGTTGGTAGGGAATAGCCGAGTTGCCGTTCCACCTCCGATCGAAACTTTTCCATTCCCCACTCATCCAGTAGCCACATGAGGCGCGCTTTTTGCCGGTTGGCCCGCAATCCATGATTGCGGTAAACCATCAAGATGGCCTCACAGAGGGCAACCACATCCCGGGGATCAACCCAGACATTCATCGGCACAGCCGCTTCGCAGCGCTTGGCGGAGAAAAAGCCCCCTACGAGAACGTTAAAGCCCAGAATGCCATTCTTGAACGCTGGGACGAAGGCAATATCGTTGATTTCGGCATGGACAGAGTTATCCCGGCAGCCTGCGATCGCAATATTGAATTTGCGTGGCAGATTGGTAAATGACGGATTGCCATCCCCGTTATTGGTAATCATGTCCTGCACCTTGCGGATCAGGCCACGGGTGTCAATCAACTCATCGGCATCAATGCCTGCCACAGGCGATCCGGTAATATTCCGCACGTTGTCCATGCCAGACTGAATGCTAGTTAACCCGGCGGCCTCGAACTTGCGAAAGATCTCTGGCGCATCCTCCAAACGAACCCCCCGTAACTGGAGGTTCTGGCGGGTGGTGATGTCGGCACTGCCGTCGTCGCCATACCGCTGAACAATCTCTGCCAGTACCCGCATCTGTCCGCTGGTGAGAATCCCGTTGGGGGTTCGCATGCGTAACATAAACTTGCCGGGGGTGACGGGACGGAAGAATAGCCCCAACCATTTCAGTCGATGGTCTCGATCCGTCTCATCCATCGCTTCCCAACCAATCTGGGCAAAGCGTCCGATCTCTGCCTTGACGAGTAGGCCATCCTTTTCCGCCTTAAATTTCTCAAACTTATTGGCAGTGACTGCCGGTAATGTACCTGTCATAAAAACCCTCACGACGATCGAGCCCACAAGGCCATTCCCCTGCCGGTCGAACATTGCCGATAAATTTGCCAAAATCCGTTACAAACCTCTGACAGAGCCGATATTATTTCGCCCTGCCCACAGTTGATTCCTGTTGTTTGATACGTTAAGCTGTCGCAAGATGCAAGTTCGTATCACCAGTTACAAAATATTTCAGATTATGAACTTTTTGCATCCACCTGATGCAATTTTTTCTTGAGGGCAATGGCGCTGGCAGCGATCGTTCTGGCTGGAGGTCGCAGCTCTCGCATGGGACGAGACAAGGCCCTCATTGCCGTCGCTGGAATGACGCTGCTGGAGCGTGTCTGTCGGGTTGCGGCCCAGTGCAGTTCCCAGGTTGTTGTCGTCACCCCCTGGCCCGATCGTTATCGCGCTCTTCCCGGTCTTCAGAGCTGCCAATTTGTCCAGGAACAGTCCCCCGAAGCTCAGGGGCCTCTGGTGGGGTTTGCCCAGGGGCTAGCGCAGGTCAGGGCAGATTGGGTGCTCCTGCTGGCCTGCGATCTGCCCCGGTTAGAGGGCAGCCTGTTGCAGCAATGGGGTCAACAGTTGGAGCGCGTCCCACCAGCGGCGATCGCCCTGCTGCCCCGTCATCCTAAAGGCTGGGAACCTCTCTGTGGTTTCTATCGCCATCGTTGTCTACCGGATTTGCAGGAATTTATCGAGGAAGGAGGACGATCGTTTCAGGACTGGCTGGCCACCCAAGTGATCCAGGAACTATCCCTGACCTGTCCCCAGATGTTATTCAATTGCAATACGCCAGAGGATTTGACTACGATCGGGCTGGTCTGATTCAGACCCCTTTAGCAGGATAGAATAAACTTAGAAACATTTTGAAACGTATGCTAACGTTCACCCAGGGAACTATTTGACTGATTCATGGGGATACACCGCTCTGTGTCCTTAACAGTCAGGGGCTCCCTTTCAATGGGTAAAAGTAGTGATAGGCTGAAATACTTGCGGAGATTCAGGATTCATGGGAAAGGTAGTCGGCATTGACCTGGGTACGACAAACTCGGTAGTTGCCGTCATGGAGGGGGGGAAACCGGTCGTTATTGCCAATGCGGAAGGAGTCAGAACCACACCCTCAGTGGTCGGGTTCAGTAAAGATGGAGAGCGCCTTGTGGGGCAAATGGCGCGGCGGCAGACGGTCCTGAATCCGCAAAATACTTTTTATGGGGTCAAGCGCTACATTGGCCGAAAATATTCTGAACTGAGTCCAGAATCGAAGCGGGTGCCCTACACTATCCGCAAAGATGAAGTCGGGAATATCAAGATCAAGTGTCCGCGTTTAGATAAAGAATTTGCGCCGGAAGAAATTTCTGCTATGGTGCTGCGGAAGCTGGTGGATGATGCCAGTCGCTACCTGGGGGAAAAGGTGACCCGTGCAGTGATTACGGTGCCAGCCTATTTTAATGACTCCCAGCGACAGGCAACTCGGGATGCCGGTCGGATCGCCGGTCTGGACGTGCTACGGATTCTTAATGAGCCCACAGCAGCTTCCCTTGCCTATGGTCTGGAAAAACGGGATCAGCAGACCATCCTGGTGTTTGATCTGGGAGGGGGCACTTTCGATGTGTCCATCCTGGATGTGGGGGATGGGGTGTTTGAAGTCAAGGCCACCAGTGGTGACACTCAGTTGGGGGGGACAGACTTCGATCGCCGCATTGTCGATTGGTTGGCAGAACAGTTTCTGGAGGCAGAAGGGGTGGATCTGCGTCGTGATCGGCAATCCCTCCAGCGACTGACGGAAGCTGCCGAGAAAGCCAAAATCGAACTTTCTGGGGTCACGATTACAGACATTAATTTGCCGTTTATTACTGCCACGGAGGATGGTCCGAAACACCTGGAGACGCGGTTGGCCCGCACCCAGTTTGAGGAACTCTGTGGCGATCTCCTCGATCGCTTGCGGGGACCTGTGAAGCGAGCTTTGAGTGATGCCGATCTAACTGCAGCGGATATCGATGAGGTGGTGCTCGTAGGAGGTTCAACTCGAATTCCTGCCGTGCAAAAACTGGTGCGGAAGATTATCAATTTAGAACCGAATCAGAATGTCAATCCAGATGAAGTCGTGGCGGTGGGAGCAGCAGTTCAGGCTGGCATCATGGCTGGGGAAGTGAAGGATATTCTGCTCCTGGATGTCACCCCTCTGTCCCTGGGCCTGGAGACGATCGGAGGGGTTACCCGTAAGCTCATCCCCCGCAATACGACAATTCCTGTCCGTCGATCGGACATTTTCTCTACCTCCGAAAATAACCAGACCGTGGTGGAAGTCCATGTGGTGCAGGGGGAACGGGAAATGGCGGCCAACAACAAATCCCTGGGGCGGTTTAAGCTGACGGGTGTGCCTCCGGCTCCTCGCGGTGTGGCTCAGATTCTCGTGTCATTTGATATTGATGCTAATGGCATTCTGCAGGTGATGGCCCTCGATCGCACCACAGGGCGAGAACAGAGTATTACGGTGCAGGAAGCCTCTACCCTGACGGAAGAAGAGATCAAGAAAATGCTGCGGGAGGCAGAGGAGTTCGCAGATCAGGATCGGGAAAAGCGGGAGCGGATTGAGAAACGCACCCTGGCTGAAGACCTGATCCGGCAGGCCGAAAAATTGCTGCGAGATGTCGCCATGGATTACGGCATGTATTTTGCCAGCGACCTGCGCCGTCGTATTGAAACCTTGCTGCGGGAACTGCGGGATAGCCTGGACAATAATGACGAGCGGGGTATCGATGTGACGCAGGTTGATCTGCGGGATGCCGTCTATGATCTCCGGCGAGAATATTACCGGCGCGATCAGGATGATGAGGAGGATGAGGGCATCCTCGGGTCGATTCGCCGCATCTTCAAGGGGGATGATGACGAAGAGTACGAGTATGACTCCTGGAATCGAGATCGGCGGGACTATCGAGATGATTATCGCAATGAGGACTATCGGAACGATAATTACCGATCGGGGGGGTACCGGAATGACGATTATCGCAATGAGGACTATCGCTCCGATCGCATTCGAGGGTCTCGATCGGGGGGATCTCGGAATGAGGAGTATCGCTCCGATCGTGCTGGCGGCTATCGCAACGACGCCAATGCTCGGGATGAGGAGTCCCGTCGTCCGGCCTATGGTGGGGGCACAAGCAGCCGACCGGGCCGATATTCTCAAAATGACGATTTTGATGAAGACGATGATGAATGGCTCTAGATTGACAGCGCTTTACCCCTGGATGGTGACAGCCACCCAAGCCTCAAACCCAAATCAGGTAATTGTTCTTAAGAGGTGGCCTGTAATCTATACAAATTCAACCGGTTATGGTTATGGGTTTTGAGGTAGAAGTTTTGAATTGGATAGCGATCAATCGAAACTGAACGCTTAAACCTTGTAACTATTGATACTTGTATGCAGAACTTTCGGAATTACTACGAAATCCTTGGGATTCCCAGGGAGGCGTCAACCGAGGAAATTAAGCAGTCGTACCGGAAACTGGCACGGCAATATCACCCTGACTTGAATCCGGGCAACAAGGAAGCGGAGGAAAAATTCAAGGATATTGGTGAAGCCTATGAGGTTCTTTCTGACCCGGACAAACGGGCTCAATACGACCAGTTCAGCCGTTATTGGAAGCAAACCGGGTTCCAGGCAGGTACAACAGCCACTAAGGGGAATGCCTGGGACAGCGATCGGGGGGGAGGCAGTGGGGTCAACTTTGGGGACTTTTCAGACTTCAATAGCTTTATTGACACCCTGATCGGCAACCGTTCCACCCGGGTCACCACTGGAACCCAAAATCGCACCACAACTTCAACCAATCCCTTCCGTCCGGGAACCACCAAGACCGCTTATACCGTTAACTCCCGGGCCGCTCGTAAGGATGCAGAGGCTCGCCTCAGCCTGCCCCTAGACAAAGCCTACCTAGGGGGTCAGGAGCGGGTGCGGCTGGAGGATGGCCGATCGCTGGAGGTCAATATGCCCCCTGGTATGGTCACGGGCCAGCGGATTCGCCTGCGGGGTCAGGGGGTTGCCGGTGGCGACCTGTATTTGAAAATTGAGGTGCAACCCCATGGATTTTTCCGGTTAGAAGGCGCAGATATTTACTGTGAACTGCCGATCACGCCCAGCGAGGCCGTCCTGGGAGCCCAGGTCGAGGTACCGACCCTGGATGGTGCTGTCAAGATGACCATTCGCTCCGGAGCCAAGTCAGGGCAGCGATTGCGGCTGGCCAATAAGGGCTATCTGACGGACGATGGCAAGCGGGGCGATCAGATTGTGGAGTTGCAAATTGTGGTTCCTAAAGACCCTGATCCCCAGGAACGGGAGCTATACGAGAAACTGCGCCATCTTGAAACGTTCGATCCGAGAGCAAATTTGCCGGTGTAGTTATGGGTCATTGGTTGAACAGGCTTCTTGATTGCGAGTAAGGTGTCATAAATGGTCCCATTTATACCGTGTCACCAGTATCAGTTCGCTGATCCTGATGACCAGTGACCAATGACCAATGCCTTGCTAAAGTGGTCCCATGAGCATTCATAAGCAAATCGCGGACTGGTTAGAAAGCCGATGGATCAGCCCTTCTTACAGTGGTTGGTTGCTCATTGGGCTGTCGATATTTTTCTTTGCATCGGCAACCAATACCCTATCCGGCTGGCTGTATGTCATGAGTGGGACGATCTTTGCCCTGCTGGTGGTCGCAGCGATTCTGTCTGAGCGGACTCTGCGCCGGGTCCAGGTGGCCCGATTCCCGATCGCCCCGGTCAGTGCAGGCCAGGATCTGACCGTAGAACTGCTACTGGAGAATCCCACTCCCCAGGTTAAGACCTTGCTCCAGGTGGAAGATGGCATTCCGCAACGCTTAGGTAACCCTGTTCAACAAGCCTTTGAACTGATCTCGGCTCGCTCTGACCAGCGCTGGATTTATCATCAACCGACTCAACAGCGGGGAATTTATCGCTGGGAGACGGTTCGCATCCGCACCGCTTCTCCCCTGGGCCTGTTCTGGTGCCGTCGATCGTGGGCGGCTAGGGCCAAGGCGATCGTCTATCCTCCCATTTTGCCTCTGACCCACTGCCCTCTGGTAGACGAAATTGGGCGAGAAGAAGATCTGCGCTTCCTCAGCAGTAATCGCCCAGAGTCAGCCACCGAAGGGTTGACGCGCTCTCTGCGCCCTTACCGCTGGGGAGACTCAACCCGGTTCATCCACTGGCGCACCAGTGCTCGCTATGGGGAGTTGCGAGTCCGAGAACTGGAAGTCGTCACGGGGGGGCAGGAGATTGTTGTCTGCCTGGATAGCGCTGCCCTCTGGAGATCGGAGGACTTTGAACAGGCCGTGATTGCTGCGATCTCCCTGTTCTGCTACGCTGCTCGCCACCATCAGACGATTCGCCTCTGGACATCTGGGACAGGTTTGTTGAAAGGGGAACGGGTTGTCCTGGAGGCTCTGGCTGCAATTATGGCTGGTGAACCGTCGCAAGCGGATGACCCGCCGACCCAGCCGTTGATCTGGTTAACGCAAAATGTGGCTAGTCTGACGGGGCTTCCTCCTGGAAGCCGCTGGCTGTTGTGGTCTGCTGATCCCAGGGAGGGTCTGGAGAGTGGTGAGTTGGTTTCCTCCAGAGGGCTGGTGATCGAATCTAACTCAGCGCTGCAGACCCAGTTGCAAATGCCGTTGCAAACCAGAGTGGTGTGAGACAATATAAGCCCTAATCCCTTGCCACTGTGAAGGCTAGAGCAGGGTAACATTACTCCTGCAGCCAGATGGATTCGAGAGAAACCTGCTGTAAACTGAGTAGATCGTCCGGAGGTTTTGGCTATGACCACCTTACAGCAGCAGAAATGGGCCAGCAGTAAGAATCTGGAAATGATGCGGAGTTTTTCTGAAACCTATGCCAAACGGACAGGTACTTACTTTTGTTCCGATTTAATGATAACGGCTGCAGTTATTGAAGGGTTGGCCCAGCATAAAGATGCCCTCGGTTCTCCCCTTTGCCCCTGTCGTCACTACGAAGACAAAGAAGCAGAGGCCAACGCCACTTACTGGAATTGTCCCTGTGTACCGATGCGCGAACGGCACGAATGCCATTGCTTGTTGTTCTTACCGCCCGACAACTACCTGGCTGGTCACAGTCAAGATATTTCGATGGAGCAGGTGCTGGCTGCTAGAGCCAGCATGGAGGCATAAGTCTTTGTCTGTTGAATCGGCATTACCTCCGGAGTTCTGGCAGGGAATTGACCTGTTTAACCAAGGCGACTATTACCCCTGCCACGACATCCTGGAAGCCTTATGGATGGAAGCTGGTAACCCAGATAAGACCTTTTATCAGGGGATTTTGCAAATTGCGGTGGCTTTGTATCACCTGGGCAATGGGAATCAGCGGGGAGCCATGATCCTGCTGGGAGAAGGGATAAACCGATTAAAACGCTATCAACCGACCTATGGGGGAATTGATGTAGCCCAATTGGTCATGGATGCCGGAGAGATCTTGGGGCAATTACAGCAGGCCAAGGCGCTGATCTGTGATTTTGAACGGCCTTTTATCCGTCAGATTTTGGCTGGCCCTGAAACTTCTTGTGCCGATCGTCCGTCCAGTTAGTCAGGAATACCGGGTATCATAAAAGTTCAAGGTCATCACCATTTTTTATTGCAGGAACCTGCGTCTGAAGTATCATGCCACACTTGCAATTTCAAGCCCTGGTTCGTCGTGCTGGATTGCTCCTGTTGCTACCAGCTATCCTGGGATTCGTCCTTGCGGTTTCCAGCCAGACTCGGGTCGCCAAAGCCCAGGCTGGTGGTGCTAGCCGTTCCCTGACCCTCCGGTCAGACATCCAGGAGGCTAACGCGAAGACAGGGGTGATTACGGCCAGAGGGAATGTTCAGATTAACTATCCGGCCAGGCAAATTCAGGCAACGGCAGCTCAGGCCCAGTATTTTAGTCGGGAGCGACGGATTGTCCTGACTGGAAATGTGTATGTGCTGCAGCAGGGTAATAGTCTGCGGGGTGAAGTCATCACGTATCTGATTGATGAAGGCCGATTTGTGGCTGTTCCGGCTACAGAGCAGCAAGTTGAGGCAACCTACATTGTGATTGATCCGGAGCCAACCGCTTCTCCTGCCCCAGCTCCGGTTCCCCTTGAACCCATATCCCCAGCTTCGGATAGCCCTGCTTCTACTCCATCACGCTCTACCCAACCTTGATGCTGCGTCCTCTGGTAAGATTAAGGCCAACCTCTCCTCCTATTCCTACCTCCAGTGAGAGTGGCTTGTTGAAGATATCTCTAAACAATGTTTATAAGTCCTATGGTCGGCGCGTCGTTGTAGATGGCGTTAGCCTCTCCGTTTCTCAGGGAGAGGTGGTTGGGCTGTTGGGGCCGAATGGGGCTGGTAAGACAACCACCTTCTATATTGCGACTGGCCTGGAAAAGCCCAACCATGGCAGTATCTGCTTGAACGAGCTGGATATTACCGCTATGCCGATGCATCAGCGGGCTAGGCTGGGCATTGGTTATCTGGCCCAGGAACCCAGTATTTTTCGCCACTTGAGTGTGAAGGATAATATTCGGCTGGTTTTGGAACAGGCTGGTGTCCCCTCTTACGAGCGGGAAAAGCGGTTAAACTTGCTGCTGCGGGAATTTCGTCTGGAACGGGTGGCGTCCACCCTGGGGATTCGGGTTTCCGGTGGGGAACGACGACGAACTGAACTGGCTCGTGCCCTGGCTTCTGGACGGGATGGTCCCCGGTTTCTGCTGCTGGATGAGCCTTTTGCTGGTGTGGACCCGATCGCGGTCTCTGAAATTCAGGACATTGTGGGGCAATTGCGGGGGCGCAACATGGGCATTCTGATTACGGATCACAACGTGCGGGAAACCCTGGCCATTACCGATCGCGCCTATATCATGCGAGATGGCCGTATCTTTGCTTCTGGCAGCGGGGAAGAACTCTATAACAATCCCCAGGTTCGGCAGTTCTACTTAGGGGATGGTTTCCAGCGGTGATGGATTCTGGAACGTACAGGTCAATGCCTTCTGCGCCCTATCAATCAGAAGGGCCGTTTCGGCTGTCGATCATGGACCGCTACATCATCACCGAGTTGATTCCGGTGTTTTTGTTTGGGGTGGCTGCGTTTTCTTCGATTGGCGTGGCGATCGGGGCTCTGTTTGACCTGGTGCGGAAAGTCACAGAGTCGGGGGTACCGGTTTCTCTGGCCGTGCAGATTTTGCTACTGAAGATGCCAGAGTTCATCGGCTACTCTTTCCCCATGTCCACCTTGCTGGCTGCCCTGATGACCTACAGCCGATTTTCCAGCGATAGTGAACTGGTGGCCTTACGCAGTTGTGGCATCAGTGTTTATCGTCTGGTTGTCCCTGCAGTGATGGTCAGTTTTTTGGTGACGGGTATGACCTTTGCCTTTAATGAGGTCGTGGTTCCTGGGGCCAATTACCAGGCGTCGGTCACCCTGGAACGAGCCTTAAAGCAGGAAAAGCCCGACTTTCAGGAAAAGAATATCCTCTATCAGGATTTTCGGGAGATCAAACTCGCTGATGGGGGTAGCGCTCAGGAACTCGATCGCCTGTTTTTTGCCCAGGAATTTGATGGGCAACGGATGAAAAATCTGAGTATTCTGGATTACTCTCAGAAGGGGTTGAACCAAATTGTTGTCGCTGAATCAGCAACCTGGAATTTTGCCAAAAACACCTGGGATTTCAGTAACGGCACTATTTACATCATTGCCCCGGATGGGTCTTACCGGAATATCATTCGGTTTGAAAAGCAAGAATTGCAATTGCCCCGTGCCCCATTGGATTTGGCGACCCGTGGTCGAGATTACGGGGAGATGAACATTGCTGATTCTCAATCGTACCTTGCGCTGTTGCGTCAGAGCGGCGATCTGCAGAAGGTCCGGAAACTGGAAGTTGTGATCCAGAAAAAATATGCCCTACCGTTTGTCTGTGTGGTGTTTGGGTTGATTGGGTCTGTTCTGGGAACCAGGCCGCAGCGCACCAGCAGAGCTAAAGGTTTTGGCCTCAGTATTTTAATCATCTTTGGTTATTATCTCTTTGGGGTGATCTGCGAAGCCCTGGGGTATACCGGGTTGTTTAACCCCTTCATGGCGGGATGGTTTCCCAATATGCTCGGCTTATCTGTGGGTATCCTGCTCCTATCCCGGGCGTCTCGCTAGTGTGGTAATCCCCTGCTGGACTGTTTTACCTTTTCGACCTGTTTGGGGGCCTTGATCTTCTCAAAAATGCGGATAGCGATCGCAAACTTCTCTTGCGCTAACTCCAGATTGGCCATTTCCAGATAGGTGAGGCCAAGCTGATAATAAGCCTCAGCCAGATCGCACTTGGCTCCGATCTGATCCAGCAGACTGATAGCCTCCGCATGTTTGGGCAAGGCCGTGGCAAAATCCTGCCGGTGCCGATGCACTTGAGCCAGACCACAAAGGGCTTTCGCTTTTACTTGAGTGTGGTAAGTTGCCTGAGCATAGAAAATAGCTTTTTCATAGGTCAGACGTGCTTTTTCTATATCCCCCAGGTTATACAGAGTTTGCCCTAAAAATACCAGGCGGTATTCGGTGATCCAGCGAGGCTTTTCCAAACTCTCCAGTTCATGAAACATCCGCTCTGCAAAAGTACGAGCTTCCTCGGTCAATCCCAGGCAGGACTTTAAAAACGAATAGTAAAAATCAGTGGAAGATCGATAATATTCCAGATCTTTGGAGAGAGATTTTAGTCGTTCAAAAACCTGGGCTGCTTCTTGTAATTCCCAGAGTTCCAGCTTACACAAGCCGATGTTTAATAGGGCTCCAGTTTGCCAGCTATTTAAACTGGATTTAACATCCTTTTTTTCATCCATCTGAAATGAGGATTCCAGACAAATATGGGCAATTCGGGCTGATTCTTCATGGCACTCAATCGCCCGATGAATATTACCGGAGAGTCGATATAACACCCCTAAAATGCTGTATAAGCCCCCTAAATAATATTCAGAATAAATATGGGAAATGAGTAAATTAATGGCTGCAATCATTTGGCGGAGGAGACCTAATTTATAAAAAGATCGGCCCAACCGATCGGCCCCCGCCAGTTTAGAATCCCGCTTTTTCAAAATTACATCGGCAGCTCGCTCAAAATCCTCGATGTTCACATAGTGGTAGTAGGCTTCAAAGGCCCGCACCGCATCCTCTATGGTTTCTACCCGCTGCACGCTTTCAGTCCAAAAGGTGGCGGCCCGCTGGTTCACGATCGCCCAGTCAGAGCTTGACTGCAAGCGTGCCCTGGCTTCCGCTTGAATCACAGGATGGAGCCAATATTTCCCTTTTCGGGCTTCAATCAGAAAGCGATCCTGCAAGGATTTAATCACTCGTCGGCGTTGGGCTTCAGGCACATCCCAGAGCAGACAGAACAGGCCCTCGATCGGCAGGGAGGGAATATCCTGATAGCGGTAGCACCCCAGACGGCAGAGGAGCTCGTAGGCATCTGGATCCAGTTGTTGCAGACGGTTGAACTGGCTGGCCACCAGATCGCTCAACTCCCGCTCGATCAGCAAATCGCTGTGATTATCCTGCCAGTAAGCCTCAATTTCACCCTCATAATCAGCCTGGATCACCCCAATCAGAATTTGCATGGCCTTGGCATTCCCGGCATGGGCTTTCCACAGGGCCTGGAGCGCTGGGGTCTCGGTAGCAATCCCCCGATTGGCAAAAAATTTCTGCCAGGCAGGTTCATCCAGCCCTTCCAGCACATAGGACTGCAGGCCAACCCCCGATTCCCCCAGGCGCTCCCGGCTGGTGATCAGGGTGATGGATTGCCCCCCTGGATCCGCCAGCATCCGGAACAGATCCAGGTAAGGACGATGGTTGTCGAGAAACTTACCGTTACGATCGAGGGCCGGTTCCAGGTTGTCAATTAAAATGCAAACGCGGCGACTCTGTAAAATCCGGCGCAATCGCTCCAGGTTGACACCAAATTCCCGACCCGGATCTTCATTAAAGTCCCGACGCAGCCATTCTTCTACCACACTTTCGGCAGGGGAGAGATTGCGAACTTCCATGGCCATCCACAGCTCCAGACAGACCTCACAGGGTTGCATATCCAGATATCGATGGGCCAGGGTTGTTTTGCCCACACCCCCTTCCCCCTGAATCAGAATCATACGGGCTCCTTGCCGAACCAGAAGTTCCAGGTCCGCGATCGCTTTTTCCCGCCCGACAAAGTTGGTGTCTGCGGTAGGAGGAATGGCAACGGGTTCCGAAAGAATCTGGACCCTTTCCAGGTGCTGTTGGGCACATCGTTCTAGAGCCGAACGAAAATTCGTCTTACTGACCTCTTCTCCCAGAGCCTCAGAGAGCGATCGCCAGAGTTTCGGTCCGACATCTTGTCTGAGATACCGGGCTGAATAGTTGGAAGCCTTAGCCAGTTCGTCATAACTCTGGTCCTGCCAGGAGCCCTGAAGAACAACTGTTTCAGCGTCAGTTAGATGTTTTCCAGTTCTGGCAAAGATTGCAGCGTCTGCAACTTTGAATGCTTCTTCAAAGTTCATGAACAGTGGTTGGAAGTTCACCCTGAACCTGTATTCAGTCTAACCTGAATTTTTCTGTACTTTTTCTGAGGTTAACCGACTTAACCGGTCCTTTACAGGGGATTTACTGAAATTAATCTCCCGATCTTATCCGCCTCGACACTTGCATAACCCTGAACGAAGCTAGAGGTATGAAAGGACAGTATTTGCTTTCAGGGGGTCGCTCAAGATGCAAGTTAACCTAATTCAGACCTTCTACAACTTACTTAAATCTAGCGATAGGGATTTTACTGATCCCCGGTTAAATAACTGGCAGGGTGAAGCCATGGTGGAGGAAGCCATTTTACCCGGTCACGTGGGCCGAGTCCGATTCCAGGGAAGTTGGTGGCCAGCCCGATGTGAACATAATCTGATCCTGGGGTGTGGAGGCGTTGTTCGAGTGATTGGGATTGAAAATATCACCTTGTTGGTAGAACCCTAGAGGACGGTCACAGAAGACCTGTTGATGTAAAGGCTGGAGTTGGGTTTGTGGATATTTAGTGTAGTACTAGCAACCCATGTTGAGATTAGCCTTCCGATTGTTTAGATATCTCTTACTGATGGCGTTTGGTATTGTAATGGTCTGTCTGTTATCTGCCGGTTTTGGCTTTTTTCATATGATGACACCCGTCTTACCCACAATCGGTGAATGGCTAATGCGGATGGCGATCGTGGCTTGTTGCGCTGCATTTACAGGCATCATTGTGGAATCAATCCGGTAGTTCACCCACCGATCGTGGTTGGCCTGGGCTTGTAGGAGTGGGTGGGGTCGGAGATCCCGGAGCAGCAGCAGGGGGCACCAGATTGATGATTAAGAGACAACCCACTCCACCCAGGAGCACCCCCAGCAGAATTCCCAAAAGCACAGCCGTTCCCATATTGGTTCGGACATTATCAGAAATGGCCCCATAAATTTCCGGAAAAGAGGGAGTTGAGCCCTCCGGATAGGGGTCAGGTGCGATTGGGGGTGGGGTAACTGGAGTTTGGGGTATCGGAGGTGGGGCAATTGGAGTTTGGGGTATCGGAGGTGGGGCAACTGGAGGAGGAATTACAGTCGCCATATCGAATTGGATCAGGGTCGGCGATCCGGTGGCATTGGGTTCTGTGGACCCGCGATTCATTGCAGTTGCGTTGGTAGAGCCGCGATTTGTTGGGGTTGCGTTGAATGCAGAGTCGCTATCGATCCCAGTGGTATGGGATGCAGAGTCGCTATCGATCGCAGTGGTATGGGATTTAGATCCGGGATCGATCGCAGTGGTATGGGATGCAGAGCCGGGATTCATTGCGGCTGTACCGCTGTTGCTGGAGTTAGATTCCGGGAGAGGAGCCAGAGGAGCCTGGGGCAGATTCAGAATAGAGCGCCAAAAAGGAAAGCCGTCAGTACCAGGAGGGTGGGGCGGAGTAGCCCAGGGTAATTCAGCCAGTTCTAATTGATACTGATAGAGTCGTTGCTTATAGTTTTCCACGCGCTGGGCGATCGACACTACATCCTCATCCGTCAATTCCAGCATCTGCTGCAATCGCTGAAGCTGCTCCCGATTCTCTGGGCTGAGAGGATATTCCTGTTGTAGGGTTTCGATTAGGGCCTGCTCATAGTGGTGCAAACGCCGACGATACTCCTCAACCCGACTGTTGATGCTGCCCGTATCCAGATCGGTCAAACCCAAAACTTTCTGGAGCCGTTGCATTTCTTGATTGGCATACTGGTCGAGGGGATATTCTCGCTGCACCATATCGATCATAGCCTGCTGATAGCGTTGCAGACATCTGCCATACTCTTCAATCTGGTCCGTGACGATCGCCACGTTTTCTTCCGAAAGACCCAAAACCTGGCGCAACCGTTCCAGGCGATGCTGATTTTCTTCACTGAGCAGATACTCCCGCTGGATGGCTTCTAGCAACACCTGTTCGTAACGCTGCAAGCGCTGCTGATGTTCCTGATAGGGCCGCAGGACAGCGGCCTCGATCGCTTCTGCGATCGGCCCTGAGAGTTGTAAATCCTGTCGCCTTAATTCCAGGGCCTGCCGACCTGCTGGGGAAATTTTGCCCCGGTTAATCCAGTGAGTCACTTCCCGCCGATACAACTGCTCCGGTCCCCGTACTGGGGCTCTGGCCAGCTTGATCTGGCTACCCTGTTCACTGGCATAGAGTTTTGGTTGCATGGCTGGAGCTGCCATCTGAACGCGCCTGCAGGTGTATTCATGCAGCTCAGAGATCGAAATCCTGCCGTCTCCATCTTCATCAGCGGCTCCTGTCTTGATTCCCTCTGCCAGATAATAGCTATAGGTGGAGAGATCCAGGCCCACCTGTTTGTAGGAATATTGCATGGAGGTGAGGGAATACTGAGCTGAGGTAGAGGCGGTCAGGATGACCCGCTCCCGTTGCGGCAGGTCCAGCAGAGTTTCGACCGAGAGGGGCGCAGATTCCAGGGAGAGGCTGTTGGCAAAGGCTCCGCTGAAACAGCAGTCAATGATGATCACTTGCTGCTGGGCCGGACTCTCATTGAGCAGCTCATGGACCTGTCGAACTGGAACGGCGGTGGACTTAACCAGTTGCCCCCGATCGTTCTTCTCCGTTAACCGGGTGCCAAAATAGAGGGCACCCGTTTCATCCTTGAACCCATGGCCTGAAAAGTACAGGAGAATTAAATCTTCTGAGCGGGCATTGGTAAAAGTTTTCTCAATAGCATTCAACAGTTGAAAGGGGTCAGGGTCAATTAACGGTTCAGCCAGGGCCAGGGAAAATCCTCCGATTTCTGGATCTTCCAGAACCTGCCTGATTGCGTCTACATCGCCTGGAGTTTCAGGGAGTGCCTGAAAGCCGTGCCCATAATTACTGACTCCGATTAAAAGTGCCACCCTGGCCATTTGCAGCTTCCTGCCTTAATGCTTCGGATTATGCAAATTGGATTGCAATAGGGTCCATAAACTTCAGTAAACGAACTGTAAAGGGTAAAGATTGGGTTGAATATAGCTGCTTTTTTCTCAATTGGGTACTGCTAATCCCGTAATAAAACGATCAGGCCCTACTTTCCATCAATGGGCTGTCAGCCAAAAATTGAACGTACCCATATTTACACGAATTTGCCGTGATTAGAGTAATTTTTCTGGGACTTCTATCATTTAATAAGCTCTTAGCAAGAATTCCTTAAATTCCTTTGAAACCTACCCGGCTTTCAAGGGTCTGTCCTGTCTCCAGAACTGTAACCTTCGTTAAGGTGGCACTGGCCTGCGCCTTCTGACCAGTGCCAAGCTGACCCAAGAGGATCCCCAATAAGATCACGGCCCCGCCAATGTACTGGGCTCTCAGCGGGGCTTCTCCCAAAATGAGATAGGCAGACAAAATGCCAGCGATCGGAGTAAAGGATCCGACGATTGAAACGGTTGAGACGGTCGAAACCCGCAAGCCAGTGACCCAGAAGGATTGACCAACGACTACAATCAGTGCCCCATACAGCAGCATCCATTGCCACAGAAAAGGGGAGAAAGCTTCAGCAAAATGATCAGGGCCATACAGAACTAGGGCAAAAATAAAGAACACGATCGTCCCGATCGCAGTTCGGAAAACACTGTAGATTCCCAGAGGCACCTGGGAAAGTTGGGCTTTACCAAGGATGGTGGAGAGGGCTAGGGCGATGGCTGCGATGGCTGCCAACCCTTCACCGCGACCCATATGGATGGGACCCATATCCATATGGGCCGGGGAAACCGGTTGTAGGAGGATGGTCAGAGCGACTCCAATAAAGGCTGCGATCGCCCCCAGGATTTCCCAGCGATTAACCCGTTCTCGCAGAAACCAGACGGATAGGGTCAGGGTCAGGGGAGGTTCCAAACGCCCAATCAAGACCACATTGTTGACGCCGGTCAGGGTCAGGGCTTGGAAAATCAAAGCGGGGGCGAGGGCTCCCGAAAGCACAGCCACGATAGAGAGTGCAAGCCATTGTCGTCGGGAAATCTGCTTTAGGGTGAGCCATCGCCATTGCTGCTGATAAATCAGCAACAGCACGATCAGAGCACAGAGATTACCCACAAACAGGACGTTACAGAGGGAGATGGGGTTGTGGCCCCCCGTGAAGTTCTGAGCCCCAATCTCGGTGAGTTTGCGGGTAATAGCGCTGGAGGCCCCAAAAATTAGAACGGCCAGCCAGAGGTAGATGGGTCCCGGAATTTTTTGAGAGAGAGATTGTAATCGTTGCAGGATCACCGGTTTTCTGGGAATGTGATCCTGATCCTACTGGGAGACGGGTCATTCTGGAGCATGCTTTTCAATTGGCATTAATATACTTCATGCACCAACACTGCCCTCACCGCCGGTTCCTCTCCCAGAGCGGGAGAGGGGAGAAATTAAGCGTTAATGCCCCTTCTCCCCATTGTGGGAGAAGGGGGTGGGGGATGAGGGGAAAGGGATTGGTGCGCCAAGTATATTGTTGCTTTTCGATTGACGTGCAGGTAATGCCTCTAAGTAGCACCCGATCGGTCCAAGAAAATTATGATCCTCAGCAAAAACTAATCTTCTGGTTAGAACGGCATCATTCCAATAAAACAGGAGCTGATTACAGTAGAAGTAGCATCTGCCTTGGAGGGCAGGGAGCAGGTTTCAAATGCAACGGATGAACAAATTCAGACAAGTCATCAACCAGTTTGGGCTCAAGCATTGTGACCCGACTTCCCTGCAATTTCGTCTGACAGCCGAAATCGCTGTGTTGTCTGTCCTGAGCCTGAGTACGGTGGCGGTTTGGATGGGATGGCAGATGCAGCAGATTCTGATGATTACCCATAAGCAGAATATTGAGCAGATTGCCGATCGCTTTCCTCGGGATGTGGAACTCTATGGAGAAATGTTCCCCCTGGAAATCGGGCTGGAGAAGGCGGTCGATAATGTTTCTACCTCGGGGGTGCAAGTCTGGGTTAAAAGTCCAGAGGGTAAAGTGTTAGCCCAATCTGCCAGATTACAGATGGCACCAGCAATGGCCAATCAGTTAATGGCTTTGACGACAATGCCCTTGCAACCCCAAGTTTACCGGATCGGAGAACGCTATATCGTTTTGTGTGAGGCTCCGGTTATCGTTAAGGGAATGTCCCTGGGCAGAGTCTATCTGGTTCAGGATGTCACCCGGGATCAATTACAACTACACCTGGCTTTGCAACAGTTGACGCTCGTCTGTATCCTGGTGACGACAGGGGGCATCGTGATCATTGGGCTGCGGGTCAGGCGATTGTTACAGCCCCTGCAAGATATGAACCGGATGGCTGGAGCTATTTCAGTCGAAGATTTGAAAGAAGCGAAGTTGCAACTGAACCATGCCCCGCGTGAAGTCAGAGAACTGGCCCAGACCTTCAATATGATGTTGTCTCGCTTGGCAGATGCCTGGGAGCAGCAACGGCAGTTTGTCAGCAATGTTTCGCATGAACTGCGAACTCCCTTAACCGTGGTATCCGGTTATTTGCAGAGTTTATTGCGTCGGGGCACTAACCTGAACGATTATCAGCGGGAGGCTCTGCAAACCGCCGCATCAGAAGCAGATCACACGATCCGGCTGCTGCAAGACCTCCTGGATTTGGCCCGGGCTGACAGCGGGTATATGTACTATCGGTTAGAGTCTATTCTGCTGAATGATCTGGTGCTGGAAGTGGCGGATATGGGGGAGCGGTTCAGCGATCGTTCTATTACAACAGTAGCGCCGATTGAAGTTCGAGCAACGGTCGATCGCGATCGCCTGAAACAGGTCCTGATTAACTTGATTGATAATGCGGTGAAATATTCAGGGCCTGACCAGCCCATTCTTCTGAAGCTGGGGCAAGCAGAAGGGCAGGCCACAATTCAGGTCTGTGATCAGGGGGTTGGTATGGCTCTGCCAGACCAGAGTCGGATCTTTGAGCGCTTCTACCGGGTCGATGAAGCCCGTTCCCAGCAGATTGGGGGGCATGGTTTGGGGTTAGCGATCGTCAAGACTCTAGTTGAGGGTATGGGAGGTAGTATTACGGTACGCTCCAGGCCCAGTGAGGGGAGCACGTTTACGATCGCTTTTCCTTCTGACCCATAGGAAAAAAAGGGCATTAAGGGTAATGCGGGGATTTCACGGGAGTCTGCTTACTTGAGCCAAACTTTTCAGAGATCTGTATACGCGGTAAGTAATCGGGTGAGATTAATTATAAGAAGGGGGGTCTGGGGGCGTGCCCCCTTCACCCCGACTCTCATCCTTAATTTAATTGTGCCGACCTACTTAGGAATGAGAATTAAATAACACCGATAAACTTCTGCTTGCCCTCACCCCCCTGCCCCCTCTCCCGCCGGGAGAGGGGGAGGGGTTGGGGGTTGGGGGTGAGGGCTGAAAATCTCGGAGTTATTAAATCCACGATCCTTAGCTCAAAGAGAGAGGGATTTAGGGTGAGGGCTGCTATGGCTACAACCGTAGTAAATGACCCACCCATGTTCTCCAACTGGTTTTTCTAAGGCTCCCGCAGAGCGTAGCCCACCCCTCGGATAGTATGGATCAACCGTTTTTCGTTCTGCTCCTCTAATTTCAGGCGCAGGTAACGGATATAGACCTCAATAATATTAGAGTCTCCCATAAAGTCATATCCCCAGACCTTTTCCAGGATTTGATCTCGGGTAAAGACCTGTCGGGGATGGCTCAACAGATATTCCAGTAAGTCAAATTCTTTGGCAGTAAGTTCGATCGATCGCTTGCCCCGAAACACTTCACGAGTCCGCCGATTCAGACTCAGATCCTCAAATTTCAGGATGTCGGTGTCGCTCTCCTGAGTGCGGCGAAGATGGGCGCGAATTCGGGCCAGTAGTTCTTCAATGCTGAAGGGCTTAACGACATAATCATCGGCTCCAGCATCTAGCCCTGTGACCCGATCGCCCACCTCATCTCTGGCTGTAAGCAGAATCACAGGTACCTTGCTGCCGGTTGTGCGGAGGCGGCGACAAAGTTCCACCCCGGTCAATCCTGGTAGCATCCAGTCCAGAATGACCAGATCAGGGGTGGATTCTCGTGCCAAGGTCAGGCCAGTCATCCCATCGTTAGCCACACTGACACGATAACCTTCACTGCTTAATTCCAGCTCGACAAATCGAGCCAGTTTCGCTTCGTCTTCTACCAGAAGGATATGGGTTGCCATGGATCGTATCCTATGCCTACATGCTCTCAACTCTAATGGAGATGCTTTCTAAAAGAATGAGTTTCTCCTGAGTGGAGCAAGAGCCCTTCCTTAAAACTATCCCTCAGGAGAGTTCAGGTCAATTCTCAAACTCTTCTTAGTTTTTCATCAGGTCATTCTCAGGGGTAAGCAGCAATCTGTTAGTCAAAGGCGCTGAGTTGATCAGGCCAGGTTGAATGAATGATTTCTGCTTATTACGAGGAACTCAAATGAAAGGCTTTATCCACGCTGGTTTGTCCGCTTTGTTGTTGGCTACAGGAGTAGGGATGATGGCAGTGTCTGCCCCTCAGGCCAAAGCTGACGCTGATTCTGCACCGATCGCTGAGTCTGCTATGGTGTTTAACTTCAATACCCCAACCATCACCAACTCGGGCGTCCGCAACAACACCCACTTTATCCGAATCATGGTGATCGGGATGTCTCTCAAGGATGTGATGGTGTCCCTGCCAGCCCAAATGGAGCGATTTGAAAAAGTTCGTGTGGTTGATCAATCCGGGCGGGAGGTAGCTGGGAAAATCGTGACTACTAAGAACCGGGTCTCTGTCGTCTTCGATCGGTCTGTTGCGCCTGGTGGATACCTGGATATTGAATTTCTAGGGGTGAGGATGAATATTGCTGATGGCGATATCCTGCTTTACCAGATCACCGCTCAGCGGGAAGGCTTGCGGGGTGAAATCCCAATTGGTACTGCCCGCGTCCAACTGCCCAATCGCGGCTAAACGCCATCTCACAATCCAATTGCTTGTTTCTGCAGGAATGTTGGATGGAATGTTCCTGCAGTTTTTGATCTTTCTGGGCCTATCGGGCACCACTCCCCAGAATATACAGACTTAACAGGGTGCCGCTGTTCCAGAGGCTGTGGAGCAGCATCGGAGCCAGCAGATTGCGCGATCGGGTGTACACCACTCCCAGAATCATGCCCAGGGTTGCCAGCGGCAGGATTTCGGAGAGGCTCAGATGGGCGATGGCAAACAGAAGGCTGCTGGCTACGATCGCTCCTCTGACCGAGAGATAACGGGTCAGGGAGGGGAGCAAAAATCCCCGAAACATGAATTCCTCAAACAGGGGAGCGGCCACAGAAGCGGTCAGAAAAAAGATCAGCAGGGCTGTTCCGTCACGACCCTCTAGGGCGATCGGCAGGATGGGATTACTTCCACCCTGCCCCTGCCAGATCAGTTGATTCAACAGAGACACCAGGATCACTAGGGGGAGCGCAACCAAATAACCCCCCAGGCCCCACCAGAACCAGTTTTCCCGGACCTTGAATCGAAACCAGCCTTCTGGCAGCGGTAGGAAGGGTTGTAGAGACCAGTAGAGGACGGCGATTCCACCTAGAGCCAGCAGGGCATAGCTGAGCAAGATCGAGAAGGCACGGGTCCGCTCATCAAAGGTGGCCGGTTCCAGATTGAGCAATTTCAGTACGATCGGCAGAATGAGATAGGGAACCAGAATTTGCCCGGTCAGGAAGAACCCCACAATGAAAACCTGCCAGATGGTTTCCCCGCTCCAGGGTGTTGTCCAGGGTTGATCCCCATAACGCCCCAACAGAGATTCCTTGCCCTGGGTAACCCATTGGATCAGCAGAAAAATCAACAAGCCTACTCCAATCAGAAATCCCAGAGCTGGGATACTGCCCACGATCGTGAGTTTGGAAATTGCCTGACGGGCCATGACCTGCTCTGTAGCCAGGAGAGTAATCAGGCTATCTTCACGTTGGCTCAAATCATAAAGTCGAAACAGCGCCTTATGGCGAAACCAGCTATCCAAATTCTGTTTTAGCAGGGGTTCTGCATCGGGTAGCAGTTGGGGGGGATTTTGCCAGAGGCCCTTGAGAATTTCTGCGGTATGGGTGAGAGTCAGGAGCTGGGGCTGATTCTGAAAGCGACTGATCACCCCATCCCAGGTTTTTAAAGCTGCTGCCACCTGTTTCTGCTCAATCTGCAAAAGACCCAGGCGCAGGTCCAGTTCCGCAATTAGCTTTTCCAGGCGGTTCAGGGTCTGCTGTAATTCCTGAAGTTCGGTTTTGACCTGACGATCGGGCGCAATGGAAGGTGCTGTTTGGCTGGTGGCCTGCTGGTGTAATTTTTCCAGACGGACCTCTGTTTTCGCCAGATTTTTCTGGGCTGATGCCCGCACCTCCTGATATTCCTCCAGCCCATTTTTAATGGGATCAGAGCCCAGAAGTGCAGTACGCAGGGGATTCACAACGGTTGTTTCAGAGGTCTGGGGAGATCGGGAAATCTCAACTTCCTCACCCCGCCATTCCGAGGCTTGGAGCAGTAAATTGGTCTGATAGAGTTCCAGGCGGCTTTGAATCTGGGGTTGATTCCAACTCTCAGCCAGGGAGAGTGCAAGAATGGCAATGGCTACGATCGTTAAAAATCCCAGAAAAATCCGCTTTGGCGTCATGACCCCCCCAAAAAATATGGCCTGAATCGCATTATCGCACTGCTGTTCAGTTCATTTGACTCCAAGGTAGAATGCTTCTGCCAGGTTTGTGTAAAAGGAGGACAAGACCCTGACTACCCGTGTAATTCTCGTACGCCACGGCCAGAGCAGCTACAACGTTGAACGTCGTGTCCAGGGCCACTGTGACGAATCGACCCTGACGGAAGCAGGGCAGAAAACAGCGCGGCAGGTGGGTGAAGCGCTGCGGGGTCTTCCCTTTGATGCGATGTATTCCAGTCCCTTGCAACGGGCCAAAGATACGGCAGAGTTGATTCGCGCTTGCCTGCTAGCAGAGCATGTGCCGGAACTGCAATTTACAGATAATCTCAAAGAAATCAACCTGGTGACCTGGGAAGGGGTGCTGTTTAGCGAGGTGGAAGCCACCGATCCGGAAGGATTCCAGGCATGGCAGCGACGGCCCCATGAATTGAAGATGATGGTTTCAAATCCCGATGGGACTGTGACCGAATACTATCCGGTGCCAGCCTTATACGAGCAGGCAACCCAGCTCTGGCAGGATATTCTGCCCCGTCATATCGGTCAGACCATTTTGCTGGTTGCCCACAGTGGGATTAATCGAGCCCTGATTGGCACTGCGATCGGCCTCACTCCGGCGGATTATCAGAATGTCCACCAGTCCAACTGTGGTATCAGTGTGCTCAACTTCCCGGATGATTGGAGTCTGGCAGACCGTAACCGATCGCCAGTTCAGGTAGAATCCACCAATCAGACGGCCCATCTGGGCAAGCCCTTACCCGAGATCCGCAATCATCATCGGGGGCCTCGGTTTCTGCTGGTTCGCCATGGGGAGACAGACTGGAATCGAGACAAGCGCTTCCAGGGGCAGATCGATGTGCCCCTCAACGATCGGGGGCGGGAACAGTCTCAGTTGGCGGCTGAGTTTCTTCAAGCGATCCAGATGGATTTTGCTTTCAGCAGTCCCATGCTGCGTCCCAAGGAAACAGCGGAGATTATTCTGCAGTTTCACCCAGGCGTTCGATTGGAGTTGGAAGATAACCTGCAGGAGATCAGCCATGGTCACTGGGAAGGCAAGCTAGAAGAGGAAATCCGACAGGAGTATCCGGGGATATTGGAGCAGTGGCAGGAGGCTCCAGCAACTGTACAGATGCCAGAAGGGGAAAATCTTCAGGATGTTTGGCAACGGGCGATCGTCGGTTGGCAGACCATTCTGAAGTCGGTTTGGGCGCGGGCTGGCGATCGACCCGTCACCGTTCTGGTGGTGGCCCATGATGCCGTCAACAAAGCACTCCTTTGCCATTTGCTTAATCTGGGGCCAGAGCACTTCTGGAACTTCAAACAGGGCAATGGTGCGGTTACGGTGATTGACTATCCTCTAGGACCGGAGGAACGGGCTGTCCTGCAGGCCGTAAACATTACCTCCCATCAAGGCAGTGTTCTCGATCGAACGGCAGCCGGAGCTCTATAGTTCATCTCGATACCTGCTTGGGTTAATGACAAACTCAACAACTCCAACACTGACCCATCCAGTTCTATCCTGCCCTGGATTCCATGCTCTACTGCGCCTCCCCAATCAGCTCGAACGGTGCCCAAGCGATCGGGTCGGGATACTTCTGTTTCGTGTCCAGCATCGCCTGTCGTAATGCCGTCGCCTTGTCCTGGCCCTGGTTCAGATAGCGATAGAAGCTCGTCATCAACTCAGCCGTCGGCGCATCCGGCACCTTCCAGAGTGAGACAATGACACTGGGCACGCCTGCTGTGATCAGGGCACGGGATAACCCGATGACTCCATCCCCTGTGATCTTGCCCCGACCCGTATCACAGGCACTTAGCACCACCAGTTCTGCTTTCAGCTTCAGGTCTAGCAGTTCGTTCGCACTCAACAACCCGTCATTGGGCTGGGAACTGCTCGGACCCAGGGCGATCGCTCCGGGGACGCCTCCCTCCCCAATATCATCCAACAGCCCATGGGTGGCCAGGTGAATAATCCGGGCTTTGGGCATCCGGTTTATCACGACGGTTTTGGTCGCCGCTCTGCCAATCAAGGCAGGCACCTGCAGCAGTTGGGAAATGGCCCTGACTTCCTGCTCAGCTCCCGCAAGGGCGGTGAGGGGTTGAGGGGGCTCACCGATTTTGAAGACCACCCTGGGCATGGTGGGATTGCCCACCAGCAGGATATCTCCGGTCCGGGTGGCCGATCGCTGCTGGCGGGTCAACTGCAACACCTGAATCGAAGGCGCAATCCCGATCGTATGCTTCTCCAACAAATACTGTCCCTGGTCATCCTGCAAGGCTGCAAAGGGCAGCAGGAACAGGGAGCCCTGGGGCACGAAGATCACCCGGTCGTTCGGATTTTTGGGCAGCAGGTCGGCGATCGGGTCAATCAGGAGCTTGTGCAACTGTTGCAGGTATTCATTCTTGATCGTGGTAATCGGGGGTTGGCCAAACTGGCGATCGCCCTGGGCCAGATTGAAGGTCACGGGTTGACTGCCCCTGGATAGGACAGACTCCTCACAGCCCACTGCCCCCAGGCAGCGGGCTGTCGTCACCAGATTGGCCAGGGAAGTTTTCTGCTGCTGCAGGGGTTTGAGGTCCACCTGACGAAAAGCCACCTCCCCCGTAGGCTTGACCACCCAGATGAAGAGTTGCTCATCGTAGAGATTGGCATACTCCACCAGGGTTGCCTTTTGGGTTCTGGCCACCTGCTGGATAGTAGCGATCTGGATGGGTTGAATTGTAAGTGCCGCTTGCCCCTGGGTGCGCTGGGCTAATAGCTCGGCAAAGGCCCTGGCCCGTCCCCGTTCGGCAATCTCCAGGGCGGGTTCCACCTTATTCTGGGCAATCAGAACTTCCTGTAGGGTGTCATAGGGGTTGCGCTGGATATCCGCGATCGAAATTTTCTGAGCATCTTGCAACTTCTCCCTCAGAGATTCAAAGATTTGAATGGATTGTATGAGTTGGGATTCTGCTTCAGCTAACCGTCCTGCCTGGAATGAAGCCGCTCCCAGATTACTAAGGGCCTTACCCTCTCCCAATCGATCTTTAATTTCTCTGGCAATGGCTAACCGCTGCTGCAAATAGTCAATGGCTTTGCCATGATTCCCCAGAGCATGATAAGCCGCCCCGAGATTGCCCAGGGTAACTCCTTCCCCCCGACGATCGCGGATGGCCCTGGTAATCACCAACCGTTGTTGCTGGTAGTCAATTGCCTTGGCGTAATCTCCCAGGGCATAGTAGGCAACCCCCAGATTGCCCAGGGCATTGCCCTCCCCCAATCGGTCTTTGATTTGTCTGGCAATGGTTAAAAGCTGTTGAGAGGAGTCAATCGCTCTGGTGTAGTCTCCCATCGCTTGGTAGGTAATCCCCAGATTGCCCAGGGCATTGGCTTCGCCTGCCCGGTTTTTGATTGCTCTCGAAATGCTTAAAAGCTGTTGATAGTAGTTATGGGCTTTGGCATAGTCTCCCAGGATATAGTAAATATTCCCCAGGTTACCTAGGGATTGTCCCTCGCCCAATCGGTCCTTAGTCTCCCTGTCGATGGCTAAACCTTGTTGCTGATAGTCGATGGCTGTGGCATATTCCCCCAGTGCATAGTAGGTATTGCCTAGATTGCCCAGAATGGCCCCTTCACTCCGGCGATCGTTGAATTTCCTGGCGATGACTAAACTCTGTTGATAGTAGCCAAGGGCTTTGGCATAGTCTCCCAGAGAATGGTAAGCAAGGCCCAGATTACCCAGGGCAATGCCTTCGCCCTGACGATTGTTGCTAGCCCTGGCAACGGCTAGCCGTTGTTGCTGGTAATCAATGGCCCTGGCATAGTTGCCCATGGCATCGTAGACAATCCCCAGGTTACCCAAGGCTGCCTCCTCTCCCCGCCGATCCTGGATGACCCGATACAGACTTAGGGCCTGCTGCCAGGAACGGAGGGCTGGTTCAAACTGGCTCCTATGGAATTGCTCAATTCCCTGCTCCAGTAGTCGGTCTGCTTCGACTTTGCGGGGGTCTTGCGCCTGGGCCAATTGTAGGGGTGAGCCGGGGCGAAGCTGGTCTGTCGAGACAGCAATAGCGAGGGCGGGGCTGAGGCCCAGCAACAGGGCCAGCAGGGAAGCGGAACATCGGGCCAGACCCGAAATCTGCAGGGACATAGGGGCTACTCAATTTATACAACCGGATTATAAATCCACTAACTATCCGGGTTATTACTGATATCTGCCTGATTGATGAACGAAACTCAAATTGCCTTCACTCCAACCCCTCTCCCGGAGCGGCTACCCTATATACAGATGTCGCAGGAGGTTGGAATCAGTGAATAGACTCCTGTTCAATGTTGAATCTCTTCTGGGGAGGGGTGGCCGTAGGGCCGGGATAAGTCTGGTAGGCTGAGCGGAGCAGGGGGAGGTGACCTCGCTCCTACAACTCCAAAAGCTTAAAACCCTTGGACCGTAGGCTGTTTGCCACTTAGTACAAGGGTTCTGATCGCGCCTTTGAGGATACCCCCAGGGGAATTCGAATCACCTTGATAGAGTCAATTAAACTCTCTTCTAGTAAGAGTTTCAAGGTTCAGGTGTTCCGGTCTTGACTAAAGTTTGACTAAAAATCACTGAAACCCCCCCCACTTTACACAGTATCTGAAACTAAAAATTCAGCCCCCAGATCTGAATAGCCCAAATCCCCAGGACAGGCTATTTGAATTTTCCAAGCTCCCTGCTTTGCTGTCAGAGGGAAGCCATTCAAATCTGACGGATCGCTGTCTGGAAAGGCCTGAATCACTACATAGCTGGGGGTGCTGGTCAGGTTGACATCCTTATCTGTGTTCCCCAGCTCAATTTTTGCCCATCGTTGGTAGCCGGAATAAAGTCTCCCGTCGATCGTGAAGGTTCCCCCGCTGGAGAAGTCCCCCAAGTAGTCAGCACTATCCCAGTCCCCAAACTTAACCGACTTCTGGCTTTCTTCCAGTTCTGAACCGGTGTCCAGCGTGGCCAATCCGTTCGGAGCACCCCGGTAATCTGCCAGGGCATCCCAGATTTCAGAGCCGGTCATGCCCCCCCCACTGCCCCCACCCCCCCCACCGGTCCCAGATGGTAGAAATTCATCTGGGACTATGCCATTAATACCCAGTGGGCAAATCCCATCTGGCGCACCTTTTTCTATGGTTCGGATGGCTCCCACCTGAGAAGCCGTTACCCCGTGGGGGTTGCTACTGTTGCTGGTATGGCTCGATAGGTTGCTACTCGATGCGGCTCCAATGTCCCCCAGGGTTAGGTTATGAACGTTGCCTGTGGCGGTCGTGTGTTGCGTCAGGTCATACTCGTTAGCCTTTGCCTCTAGTAACGTCAGAACGTTCTCTACCACTGCATCCAATGCCGCTGCTGTGATGCCCATGGGCTGAACGGCTCCAGCTTCTGTTCCGGTGGCCCGGTAGAGTTGACCTGTCTCACCGAGACAGATTATTTGCCCTGAGAAGTCAGGGGTAATCGATCCGGCTGCCACGCCAGAAACAAGCTTCAGTTTCGCGTAGTGCAGTTGGTTCGGATTAGTTAAAGTTGCATGATTGCTCATGATTGCTACTCCACATAGAGAACATTGTTGCCGTCAGTAAGTACCTGGTCATCAGAGACCAGGATCAGATCGAAGTCTGCCCCAGCTCCCCCACCCTGGATCGCCTGCCAGTCTGCCGGGTCGTTGGTGCCGGTGGCAAGGTAGAGGGTTCTGGTCTGACTGTCAAACCAAAGGCTTTTGATCTGGCCTGGGGCAGAGGTGGGGGGATTGGGGGCAATAGTAAAGTCTGCCTGTGCCAGGTCTGGGATAAGAGGATTGATGGTGGGCATTTATTTAACCTCTGGGGGTGACAGGTCTGTGACTCTGGGGGTGGGCTTACCTCGGTTGATGCGGGAATTTGGATCTTCTAGATCCTGTACAAATTGCTCCCACTCATCCCGGTTGTCCCGCCGATCTCCGTCTACCAGTTCAACCAGAGATTTGATAGCACTGCCAGCCCCATGGGTGCGATCTGTTCTATAAAAGACTGCCTTGATAATCCCGGCTGCAAACAGCAGTTTGGCGACCGCGCCAAACAGGGTATCCTTTTCTTCGTTCTCCCAGCCCACAATTTTTTGCTTTGACTGTTGCAGCAAATCTTCCAGGGAATCCAGCTTTGTGGGATTGACCGCGTAATCAATCTCTCTGGTTTTGTGGTTCCCCCGGTATCCCAAAAATTCAGCATTCCCCCTGGCGTAGTCTTGGGTGACGATAGCTGCATTCTTGGTTGCCACAATTTCGGCTAAAACCCTGGTAAGCATGTTGATGCTCAGGTCGGAGTCGATCGCCCCGTTCAGGGTTAGTCCGTAAATTTCCGCTAAGGCTTCTGAGATGTTTGGCAAGCTAATCCTCTTGCTCTGATTGCCTGACTTGGTTGGGTCGGTATCTTGAATTTCTACCTCTACGGGGAACTGCCCTACGACGCCATCCATGGAGCCCACAAACCATGCCAGCCAATCAGCAAGGCTCTCAATTCTGACTGGGCTATCCTTTCCGGTTAGCAGGGTGGCTGGAAGCGTGGCCGGAAGCTGGTCAGAGCCAACTGCTTTATTTAATTTCCGCAGTTGAGCCAGTATCTGACGCATCAATTCTTCGTTCTCATTGGAAGTACTACAGCAGCAACTCATGCATACCTCGCAGTCATCTTTTGGTGGGGGTGGGGGTGGCCCCGCTTTAACAAATACAGGAGTGCAGTTCTCCTGTTTGAACAGGGCAAAGGTTGTTTGCAGGTCCATGATATTGGGGGTCCAATACCGCTGTCCCTGGTAGGGATGCAGCCCCTGTCTGTAAGCCCAGATCTCAAAACTGTGGGTCATCTGGCATGACTCAATCAGCTCTTTGACCGAGAATCCCACAGCATAGAACGGTAGATCGTATCTAACCCAAACACTGGGCATTTCGGTCGCCAGACACTCTGAGTAATAAAGCGGATCTGGATAGGTGACAAACCGGTAGAGCCCCTTACACAGAAAAAAGAGTGAAGCCCCTTTATACAGACCGTCTGGGGATTCAGAAGTCTCTAGCCTCACAGCTTCAACAGGTCCGATCAGTCCTTCATCACCCGAGGGTACAAGGAAGTTACTTAAAAGCTGAAAAACTGACGTGAAATTGCCGTTAGGCCCAGCCCCGTACTGAGCGTACATCCTGAGCACGATCTTGTAGATGAAACACTTCTTCTGCCTCTCAGTATTGAATGTGGCCCCAGTCGTAAAATCTCTGGGGTCAAAGAAGTCAGAACTGATTCCCCCGCCCAGGTCTTTATCTGGGGGTCTGCACTCCGGCCTTCTCCAACAAATCGTATAAGGGGGAAGACTCACGTAGGCGAGACTGGGAGCGATCGTGAGGCAAATTTCACAATCACTGGCTGAAATCAGTGGATCTAGACCTACCCTATCCAGACTAATGCCCGACCCCCCGCAGTAGGGAGAGTCAGGCCATCTGTCACAGTCCCTGGGATCTACTGGCTCCAAAGGAGTTTGATAGAAGCCCGACCCCCCGATCGGTGTAAGCCCACCTGTAACCGGTGGCCCCTGTTGCTGAAAGCGATCAAGATCATCTAGTGGCCCAGAGTCATCACTATCTCTAAAATCGGGTTCATCCCGGCTTCTGGGGGTTGTCCGGTTCGGCCCCCGATTCCGTTCTCTCCTAAATGACCCCCCTCTTGCCCTGCCACCGGTAGCCATCAGTTCAACAGGCTCCAATAGTTAGGGCGAAAAATAAATCCGTTGTAGGGCTCCCCAATGCGATTAGCTCTGATGGATAGGGCCTCATACTCTGCAGGCCCATAGAAGTCATAGGGAATGTGAACGTATTTGCGTCCCCTGCGCTGAATTCTTACCCAGGAATTTAAGTTAAACATTAGAACCCTTCCAGCCCGGTCAGGGTGGCAGGTCCATCTGCTACGGCTGCAATAGAACCCCGGTAGAGGTTGGTCAGGTTGATCTCATAAGTGCCCCCTCCCCTGACCAGGGTGATACCCTTGCCCCGCTCGGCCACCCCCCCATAGGCCAGGTAGGCATCATAGTTCCTGGACGTGTTGATCAATGTCACCTGTAGCCGGTTGGGATTGGCCGGTAGGATTACCTGGCTGCCGGTGGATAGAACCCAGTTATGGGCTTCCGAGCCGGTGATTTCTTCAGCGTCTGTAGGCAGGCTAAATGCCTCCTCTTTGACACTTCCGAAAATAGTTACCCGGTCATCCCCTTCCAGGAAGTTGTGCCCTACGTTGACAATCCTGGCCCCGATCGAACAATCGTTACTGACGTTAAAAAAACCATCGTCAGTAAAGTAGGGCATCAAGGGGATGTGGTAGTAAGGCAGGCGATTGAGCAGGCTAATACTGGCGATCGGCTGCCAATCAATCCGACTATTCCGCATTAATAGCTGTAATTCCTTCCTTGGCCCCTTCCACTCTGCATCCCTGACAGCAATCAGCCGATCGGTCCTGGATGCTGTGATATCCAGGTCTGGGATGGCTGACTCTTCAGTGGAGTTGATATCCACCAGCATTCTTAACCCGGTCAGATAGCCGTTATATCGGATGACGTTAGAACGCTCATAGGGTGATACCCAACCGGGTGAATAAACTTCTATCAGCTCTCCAGTCGTGGCAGCAGTGAAGGTCTTCAATACCGACACGGTTCTTACAAAGGTTTGTTGCATAGCATAAAATTTGCATAGTACACAATTACTAGCTTCAATATATGCCAAGCGATTTAACTTTTAGTGATGCTCAAATTGCCTCCGGTGTGTCTGGAACCTTTACCTATGACGCTGGTAATGACGATGTCCTGATCTCCGTCAAGAAAATCACTGGCGATAGCTATGCAGCCCTTACAGACACAGGGGTAATTGAATTTGTCTCCAAACTCCTGAACCTGTGCGAAAAGGCTCAAACCTCAGTGAATGCAACGGCTGTGGCAGGCTCCCGGTTGAATGCTTTCCAGTCCCCGGTCTATGGAGTCCCCAGTCAGGAAGCGAATGGGGACTTTTACGCCAGTGTCACCTACACAATGATTGCCAGGGCTCCATTAAGCCTGAATGATCCGATCGGACCTGTTATCTAATGGGCATCGTAATTTCGGCTAAGAACCTGCTTAGCCGTGCAACACGGCAATCTGCAACCGGAAACTCTTCTGGCCTGCGTAAAATAAACCTGTTTTCAGGCGCAATCACCAAAACGGAGAAGGGCGGCCTGATCCAGCAAATATTTAATGCCGGAGGTAAGTTTATCTCCTGGATTGCTGGGGAAGCACTTAAATTTCTCTCCTGGTCTATTACTGGGATTTGGGATTGGGTTGTAGAGAAGACAATTGAGCTATCTCAGTTCAATTGGAATGCTTCGGACCAGGAGTTGCAGGTAAACCTGCAGTCTGTTAATGAGCAGTTGGGTTCGATTTGGGGGGGATTAACGGGCTCAGGGATTGGCTGGCTAGCTGCCATGGGCCTGGGATTTGGCGTCTCCCTGGTAGTACCGGTGATCGGCGGTCCCATGCTGGCAAGGTCGATCGCTGGAAAGGTCGCTATCGAAGCTGGCCAGGATCTGACTAGTCGGCTATTTGCCGCCATATTTCAGACTTTTAATGTGGGGGCAACTAATGCAACAGTCAACACCTACATCAATTTCCGTAAATGGCTGAAAGACCCAAATAACAAGCTATTGGATAGCCTGTTCCCCAAAGAGACTGCCGCAAAGATACGGAAGGATTGGGGTAAGCAGGGTGGCCCCCAGTGGACGATCGCTAAGGCCATTGACGATAAGGTCAACTCTATCAAAAACCCCCTACTCAGGGGTTTCGTACAGGGTTTAACCTCTGAGTCCTTTGAAAGTTTCATTGAGGGTGGGTATGTTGTTGCCTATGAACTTGAGAATGCCTATGAGCAGGCGAAACTAGCTAGGCAGACTTCCCGTGGTGGGGAGAAGGAAATTATTCTGGTTCCTGATCGGGAAGTACCAGAAGAGACAATAGTGTTAACCGGCAACAAGGAAACCACAATTCAGGAGGTACAAACCGCCCTCACCTCCCACCGGCTTGTTTATAACCGGGATGTCGGGATGATTGCCGGGGAAGCCTACCGGGATGACGCCCATGCCCCCGTTGCATCTCTGAGGCAGTTAAAAATAGTCTTCAAGGCAAAGGCTAAACCTCCATACCGGGATGCTAAAGGTAATCGCCCCCGTGAAACCTATTGCACCATCTCTGATGTGGATCGCGGGTTGACCTGGGGAAAGGTCAAGTTTGCCGCTAAGCATTGGACATGGGGCAAGTGCTATGCAGTAGGAAGGTTTGCTAGTCGCCGCAAGATGGTTGTCTACGGTGCAACTGAAACAGAGGCAGAGAGAAAACTTAAGGAATTGGCGGTTCTAAGCTCATCCCGGTTGCTTACCGTTCGCACAGGTACAGAGCGGGAAGTTGATGCCAGGAAACGTAAAAAGCCGGTCGAGATGTATCCGGCCTACGCAATCCTAATCACGCTATCCCCATCCCCTACCGGAAAGGTTGTAACCATTGACGGCAAGCAGTACAAGCGTGAGCAAGTTCGCGTCAACCTGTACCCAGATGAAGAACCAAAAGACTCTCCAAAACTGAGCTAGAAACCATCAAATTTCCCATGCAAAAAGACTGCATAGACAGGCTTTTTCTTATGCTCGATTTTGCGGCACATAATATGCCATGCCATGAACTGCAGGCGATTTTCCCGAATGAAAACCGGTGATCACCGATTAAGTATTAATACAGATGTTCTATCTCTGCGACTACTTACACAATCGGAGTATCACCCATGAGAGGAAATACTCACTATGGCCGCTAAAACTGATTTGACCTGGCAGGAATTGCAGGATGAGTTACCCGCCAATTCAATCACCGTGTCCGGTGGAAAGGTTGTGATTGATGTTGGAGTACTGACTGGGGACACCGTTGATGCCTTGACTGACACCGGGGTGTTGGAATTTCTCTATAAGATCCGGGAAGCTGCAGGTTTAGCCCAGGAAACTGTAAACGAAACTCAGGTAGATGGTGAGAAGCTCGATTCCTTCCCCGGCTTCACCTTCTCCCCTGTGATCGATGGCTACGTTGAAGTCAGTCAGACCTCATCCTTTAAGCTACCTGTCAACACTGCTGTAATCGTTGGTCCCAATATCTAATCTGACCTGACGAATCTTTTATCCAATCTATAAAGCAGTGAGGTAAGCAACTATGGCACGTCGCAGAGGGGAAAGGGTCCCCGTTTTTGTTAATTTGACCAATGGCCTGAAATACGGTTTCCAGACCCAGAAAACCACCTTTGGTTCCCATGGTAAGGAGTTAGGGCAGACAGCCTACACCACCCAGACCGGAGTGTTCTTTGGTGCCAATTCACCCAAACCCAATCGGGCGACAAAGATATTCGCTACTGGATCAGAATCAAGTTTTTGCTCTGCAGCCAAAGAAGCTGCCCTGAAAAAAGCCGAATGGGTGATCACCAAAAAATCAAGCCGTAGAGGTATCAAATCAGCCGGAATCACCAGAACTGTTTACGTTGATATGCCCGGTGATTACAAGTACGCATGGAACCTAACCGCCGCTGAATTTGATTTGGCTCCAATACTGGGATTCCAGCAGGCTACAGGCTCTATGCCTGATTTGGTTTGGGGTAGCTATCCCAAACCCCCCCGTGCTTCTAAGCAAACCCCCGATGGCAGGGTGAGCACTTTTTGTAAACCACAGGGCACGGTCATTGACAAGGCTGTAGCTGCTGGGTTTTCAGTCAGCGCGATCGACTATGACCTCATCCCCAACGCCTAACAGTCCCCTGATTCTGCCTGGACATCCCCTGTTTGACCTGACCCTGGCCAGTCCTCCCCCTAACTGGGGGGAAGTGGCTGCCAGGGATGGCAACACCTACGCTCTTGTCGCAGAACCCGGGTCGGGTATCATGCGACCGGCAACTCAGGCAGAACTGGAGGATTACCTCTATGGGGGTGAGTACGACGAACGCATGGACGAAATAGGTGAATGGGATGACCTGGATTAGCGTCATGTCTCTCTCTGTTAAAAGCAACTGGAGTTTTTCAGCCCCAGTAGAGGGCAGTTTATTTCGTGTTGCCCATTCCACCGGCCCCGGTGGGGTGTATTGGGGTCGTAGGGGGTTGATTGCTCAAGCCAGGTTCTCCAGTAGTGGTGACGATCCGGAGCTGATCGACATTAGTCGGGTGTACGCAAAACCAGAGAAGGATCTGTTCATCTTAGTTTCTCCCTTCCCTTCCGGGGAAAGGAGAATCGCTTTCAGGGGGACAAGGTTTTCAATCCCATGGGATGTCTCAATCCATGTGGACCCTGATTACTTGCCACCAGATTTGAATCTGACTTTTCTCGTCAATTCCTGACAATCATGGCAGCTATTAACTTTTACTCGATCGATGATTTGGCATCCCTGTTAGGGGGTGCCATTCCCGCAGTAGGGGTTGACGCATACCTGGTTAAGGTGGGAGCTTACTCTGCCCATGCTGGGGATAGGATACTGGCCAGCCTGGGGGCTAATTGGACCCTAACCCTTCCTGCCTCACCAGAGGAAGGCGATTTTGTGGAAATCGAAACCATGAAATCAAACTTCCTCTTAACAATCGCCCGCAACGGCAATCTCCTGAACGGGCAGTCCCGTGATGGGCTTCTGCGGGGCGGAAATCACCGGGTGCTGATCTACTCAGGCGCGGTTTCAGGGTGGTACTGTGCGCCCAACGTGATAAACCTGTCCTACCTCAAGACAGTTACCGCAAGCGGCTGGAGTCCCACACCAGGGCATCTCAGCTACGCAACCGATGGAAACATCGCAACGGCTACCGATCTGGGCTCCCCCCCAAACGACAACGTGAGATGTCGGTTTGTCGTCGATCTGGGTGTAATTAGTTCCGGGACCTTCACCGCCACGGTTGTAACTGACCAGGGTGGCGGTGGGTTTCAACTGGGAATCGAGCATTCCCCGAATGGAAGTTCCTGGACCCAGTTAACGGAAGACATAATTGCTGTCACTAAAAATAGCTATGTTTTTTCGGCTGCGGTTAACAACAGGTACATCAGTTTCTATGCTGTGCAACTTAGTGGAGATGCCCGACTGGGTATCCAGGAGTTCGAGCTTTTATGACACCCTTTGTAACAACGATCGCTCAATCGCCCCCACCCCCCCAGCTACCCCCGGTATCCCCTGGTCTGGGGGATTTTGCCGCAATCTCCCTGATCGTTGCAGCGATCGGGACAGTGGCAAAACAAGCGTGGGAGTACTTTGTCCAGAAGGATAAGCAAGAGTCGGGTTTGACTGACACCCTGATCAATGACCTGCGAAACAACCAGGCGAAGATTATCTCCGACGTGACCCAGGGAATGGATCGGCTGGCTGCAGCCTACAAGGAAACAGCACTGGAGAGTCGCGCTGACTTTAGGTCGGCGATTGAGGAACTAAGAAAGGGGGAAGCCGGTCTGCAGGGTGCCGTAGTGCACCTGGGGCAGACAATCGGCCAGGATGTTCAGGCAAACCTTAAGACTCAAACACTGTTGTACGAATCCCACCGGAGTGCAATGGAGGAATTGAAGTTCAATTTAAGAGCTCTACACGAGAGAGCGGATCGGTGGGAAGTTGTTCTTAAGCAGCTCTGCGAGGGTAATTGCAACTACCCAGCAGACCGACCAAATCGGAACAGCTCGGACTTTCCAGGTTAAAAGGAGGCAATTGTGAGAGTACCCCTTGGTTATGTGCAAGCAGTTTCGTTGGCTATTAAGTGCGAAGCAATTCGCGACATTGTAGAAAAAGCCAAAGCAGACGGAAAAGTATCTACAGAGGAGTGGATATGCATTTGTATTGCTGCCACTCAAACAGTTTTAGGGATATTCGGTGAACAAATTCCGTCTGAGGTTGTGAGTGATATTCAGGGGATAGGTAAGGCTCTGAATGATATTGGCGATCTCAATGCTGAAGGCTTAAACCAGACGGTTAAATCCCTTCAGGAGGTGACTTGGAAGGAATCCTAACTCACCCGTGACCATTGCCCTGACTGCGAAGCTGGGACTGGAGGTATTCCCAAATTCGTCTGATCTCTTCCCTGTCTCTGGCCCCTTCTTCGATCGTTTGTACCACCAGACCGGCCAATTGATTGACGTTGGTTGTTAACTGCTCAACGTTTAACTCAATCCGATCGAGTCGTTCTTCGGCCTGTCGGTATCGTTCTTCGGCCTGTCGGTGTCGTTCTTCAGCCTGTCGGTGTTGTTCTTCAGAACGCTCACATTGTCGGGCCACAGTCAGAAGGATTTCCTTGACTGTTTCCAGGTCATTTTCAACATTTTCCAGACGTTCTGCCGTCATTTACTTCACCACAGGTTTTCCATCATCGGGGTTCAATCCAGCCTTGCGCCTCAACTGCCTGACCTCATCCCAGATAGGCCAGCGAACAAATGCGATCATCAAGAAAGCCAGGAAAATTACAAACCCAGAGCCACCAGTTACAAAATTAGTGATTTCAGAAGGGTCACCAAACAGGCGAATACTTGCTGGAATCAGGAAAAAAGGTTGAACCGCTGACCCCCACAGAATCCAGTGAACTCCACCATCAAACCCTGCCTTGCTGATGATGCGATCGCAGGGCAGACCCCAGACCAGGAGAACCACCAGGGTATAGGCTACAGCCCATACAATCATACCGGTCAAGCTTCCTGTCAACCGCCCAAGTTCAGACGCAAGAGCATCTAGCATGTTATTTACCTTCAGCTACTGTGGCAAGGCGATCTCCTACAGCCCTAACAACTTTAGCGAACTTGTCATCAGGAAGACATTTAATTTGCTCAACCATCTTGTCAATGCCGGACATAGGGGGCAGCTCTCCCCCGGAAAGATAGGTGATCATCTCATCCAAAGTGTAACCAGCGCTAGCGGCAATCTTTAGGAGGTTCCTAGTATCTGGGACAGTCGATTGATCTTCCCAGTCACGCACTGTAGTTCCTGCAACCCCTAATTTCCTTCCGTATGCTCTCTGACTTAACCTTTGCGTAGAGCGAACACCCCTGATCAAATTTGCCAGCCTTTCTCTGGCTTCAAGGCTTAATTCCACAGTATTGCTGTACACACACATCACTTCCTGCTACTAAGCATAGATTACCCACTGGTGTAAGTAACTCACAGTAGTTGATTGCTAAAAACAGCAGTTAACTATATGCTGTGATTGAACAGCATTTTTGATGTCTATGGAAACCACTCGATTACAGCTTCTTATTCCTGTGGAGATTGACATACAACTTAGGGTTGAAGCGGCCAGGAACAGGCAATCAATCAGCCAATTAGCTACTGCCGCATTCATCACCTATCTATCCTTCCTTGAGGAAAGCTCTAACAAAGAGCCGGAGTGTGATTTACAGCTTCTGGTAGGTGATTATTTTGAGACTCGCAGCAAGTCCATCCTGAAGCTCCAGGGCTTCACAGAATTGGGCGATTGCCTGTTCCTGCACGTTGACTCTGGGGTGAAATTGCCACCCATCCCCAGATCTATGGCTAAGTCCCGGTTACGAAATATCTCTGATTGTGCCTGGGATAAGCCCATCACAGACCTGACTGTGGAGATTTGCGCGTCATGATCGGGAGAGATCTTTGCTTCCCTCAAATCACAGTTGGCGGATTCACAAGTCCAATGAATCCAGGTCTGACAAAACGTGAATTTTTCGCCTGCCAAATAATGACTGCCTGGTTAAACGTCATATTACGTGACGGAGGCGTGAGCGATAAGCAGGTGAAAATCATTGCTCGCGATTCGGTGGCTTATGCCGATTTCCTGCTGGAAGCTATCGAGGAGGCAGATGAGTGATGGCTGCAAATAGGGAAATCAGCGTGTCTGAGTTGATTGAGGCAACCCCCTTTGGTCAGCCGGTTCAACTTCCTCATGGCAAGCTTTACCCCCTCACGGAGGGAAGTACTGAGGGGGTCTGGACAACCTCCTCAGGTCGGATCATCCTCACAGAGCATTTGTTCAAGACCATGAACGATCAGGGCCATATCGTTGCCTCTGAGTGCTTCACGTTTGGCCCTGATGGCAACCCTTACCTGTATTGCCGGGAGTTAGAGGAATGAGGTATTTAGGCTACTTTGAAACCGGAAATTTTCCCCACACGATGCGCCACTGGCTTTATCAGAGATCCAATGGGGCCATCCAGGTATTGAGCAATTCGGTGATTTTCACGGCTACTTATCCCAGCTGGGAAGAAGCCAAAAAACATATTCCTACGGATGCGCGCATCAACATGGACAGAAAGCCCCTGGAATCATGGCAGTCCCTAGGTGCATGAACCGGGACTGCCTTCATGGAGAGGTTAGGTCAGCGATCGTTCTCTAGTCCAGGCGATCGCATTCCTGGTAACCCGCAGGTGCATGAGCCGGGGTTGCCTCCAGTGATAGCGTCAGCGATCGCCCTTTCCCCTTGTGGGCGATCGCCTTCCTAAAGTTTGAGGTCATTGGGTCGAAGGACTGGGGCCAGGGCAATACCCCCACCTTCACAGGCGTAACCTAATCGCCGGATGACTAAGACCGTCGCCTGACCAGGCGATCGCCCTGTTCCCACCAAAGTAAAACCTGTCACCACCACTTCCACCAGGAGTCCAAACACCCGATCGCCTCTGACCAGGCGATCGGCAATTTTCAAACTATGGAGGCTTGATGTGCAACAGCAACAGATTTCTCAAGGTGCTTGTCAGATCAGCGTTTTTGACAGCACTCACTATCATTCTGTCCTTCCTTTACCTGATGGATTTGATTGGGCCATGGCCACAATCAGAGAGTGTGCCCTCATTATTGGCATCTTGTCAGAGGAGCCAAATCTGTCCAGAGAAGCCGTAGCCGATCGCCTGTGGGCTCATTCAACCTGGCTGTATAGCCATGAGCCAGCAATCACAGAGAAACCATCAGATTGCCCGTTTTAGATGTTGGGCTTCCACCAAAGCTGGTGGAAGCCCTTAGTTTTGTTGAGCAGGACTATGGAACCATTTATCAAGGTGACCGTTAGGGATTTGACAGTTTTAAACAGCCTGAATCTCAGATACAGCGAGTATCGGCTGTTCTGGTATTGCAAGGTCTTAGACCCGTTCTGTAATAGGTGGGCTCCTTTCAGCGTTCCAGAGGCTCTTAAAGTTTGCAATTTTCAGTCCGTTGGCACAGTCTACATGGGCCTTAAGACTCTCAAAACCAAAAAGCTGGTTAACGTGGTTTGGGAAAACGGTAGGGTATCTGTGGAAAACTTTTTCTCTGGAAGGAGTGTGGATCACTGCAGTGATCCTACGATCACCACAGTGATCGAAGATCACTGCAGTGATCCTACGATCACCACAGTGATCGAACCCCCCCCAGAAACAGCCAGGGGCGCTGACTTCGAACCCTCTAAGATTAAGAATTTAAAAGATATAAGAAAGAGCGATTTAAAAAGTTTTCCACAGGCCGGTTTTCCACAGGCCCCAAAGCCAGGAACTTCAGAATATTGGAAGTGGATAGGGGGTCAGCAATGAACTTCCCTGTCAACAGCAAGTCCCTTGGAGTGGATCAAGGTTCCGCTGCTGCCGGCAAGGTTGATTTTTTCGACTTGATTTTGACCAGGCAGATTCTGTTTAACCAGTTGACCCACCTGACAGGCGAGCTGTGGAACTGGAATCACCCTAGAGTAGTTGCCTGGATGGCGGCGTGTGGGTTCCACAACCCTTACTGCATCCCCTACCATGCCTATGCCGTTCTGGTGAGGCGATTACGAGAGGAGGTTGAGCGTGTTTCAAATAGAGATCGGAGGTAATGATGATATTTGATGAAGGCGTTCAGATCGGGGAACCATGCCCTAATTGTGAAAGCACCAGCACAGAGCATCGAGGTGGTGGTCTGTGGAAATGCGAGATTTGCTCAACTGCCTGGGGGCAAGAGTCGTTAACTGAATCCCAATCCTGTCCAAAGTGCAATAGCTCCAATACTGAAGAGTCCTGGTCATTGCCAGATCATTGGAGCTGTGTGAACTGTGGGTATAAGTGGAGATTGAATCATGGGGCGTAAAGGCAGAAAACCTATCGGTGAATGGCTGCCCACCGGGGGAGCTGCAGAGCAATTGGGTATCTCTGCCCGTCGTCTGCGAGACCTGAGAGATGATCTATCCATGGGGAAGCATTATCTGATTGTCAGTAAGAGGAATGCCGATCGCCCAACCTACCTGTGGAACATTCATTCAATTCGCAGTTATCTTTCTACTCCACTGGAGGTGAGGTGATTGATTTGTGTTACAGAAATCAAACGTGGAGGGGCACGTCAGGGGGCCGGTCGTAAGAGAGCTGATGATCCAACCGTTGTTATTCGTGTCCCCAGCAGTCAAGAGAAGGCTTGTAAAGAGTTGGTTCAGTTCGGTTTTACTTCTGACCAGGTGAGATTTGCTTACTCTCTAATTATTGTCAAACAAACAGGGCTATCCATTCCTGGTGTACCGGTTAACCTTAAAGACATCCACGCCTATGGCTTCCAGTGGATAAATTACCAGCATTTTGAATCCGCAGTGATGATGATGGCCGCCAAGAACGCCAACAAATCAATGAGAGTCTGTAGGGGCCTTGTCAGTGATTGGGCTCTACAGATTGAGTGGTGATGGAGGTGTGGGGCGATCGCTCCTCATCATCAGAGTCTCGAAGGCTCTTTGATGATGGCGATCGCTAATCCAATGATGGTATGTCTCTGTATGGACCTGGACAGAGTGCCCCATCTGCTGGGCAGCCAGGGAGATATCTAGACCAAATTCCATTGTTCTGATGGCCCAGCAATGACGCAAATCGTAGAGCTTGAAGGGAAGCTTATGATCTGCGAAATATCTTGTTGCAGAGTGCCCAACCTTGTCATTACTCCGGCTTAGGTCGATAGGGGGAAGGTTCACCTTTGATAAATGGAATTGGTCAAACCATTCCGGGTAACAGGGCCACACCCTTCGCGTCCCGGTTTTGGTTTTCTCCAACACTGTGATCACCTGGCTACCCTGGCTCAGCTCCTGCAGGTCTAACCGAAAGACCTCATGGGGTCTCAATCCATAAGTGGCCAGCATCCCATACACCCATCGCCATGCCTGATTTTTTAGGCGATAGAAGACTTCGGCAATCAGCAGATCGTCAGGCAGGTCTCTGGGGGATACGCGCCTGGGCGAGTAGTTGCCCGATAAGCTGGCTGGGTTAAAGTCCAGTCCAGCAAATTTAGCTATTGCTCCGGCTGCCATACAAGCCCGCTTTCTGGTTTTGGTATTGGGGACTGTCGCCAGAATTAATGCTTGCAGTAGCTCACTGGTGAGCTGTTGATCCTGGGGGAGGTTCTTCAGAGGTTTCCAGTAATCCCCTTGCCAGGTTGTCTCTGTTCCCCCGGCTGCCAGGTAGTGAGCCTTGAACTCTTCAATCAGAGTTGAGGCTGTACGTGATTTTTCCCGTACCGGTTCCAGATAGGGAACCCAGGAAAATTCCTTGCAGGCCAGCAGGCCCCCGATCGCCTTGGCCTCTGCTTCTGCTCTTTTTACTCCGGCTGCATTGGCGTAAATCCCCAGGGTAATCCACTGCTGGTGGGGGTGAAGCTTGCCTGACCCAGGTTTAGGGGGAAAAGTGCCCCTCAGGTAAAGCCGATCGCCTGTTTTGGTGAGACGAACTCCCACATTGGCACTTTTTAACCGGGTGTTTGCCGCTGCGATCCGTGCGCCTATGTCCATAAGTGGCTTGACTAAAGTTTGACTAAATATCGAGGTATATTCTCGTATATTTAGGGGTATTTATGTACTATCGCATATTTCCAGAAAGCTTAAAACCCTTGCACTGTAGCTTCTTCGCCACTTAGTACAAGGGTTCTGATCGCGCCTTTGAGGATACCCCCAGGGGAATTCGAATCCCCGTCGCCTCCGTGAAAGGGAGGTGTCCTAGGCCTCTAGACGATGGGGGCGCGTTATTGACCTTACTTAGGCTAACTAGAATCTTTGGCTTTGTCAACTTTCTTCCACAAATTCCTTTGGCGGGGATCTGTTTACAAAGATCAAAGAGAGATGTCCGTTTCCTTCTTCCTATAGTTAGTATCGGAAGCAGAGACCTGTTCTAGGATTATACATAGGCTGAGTCATCTTCGTTTCACTTAAAAATTAAGGTTATGGGATGGGAGAAGACGCGGAGCAAGGAGAATGCCGTAAATCAAGTCAAGTCTCTTGGCAATGTTCCTGAGGTTTAATATCTCCGGGGCTCCATCTCCTGGATACGTCCGAGACCAGCTATTAAGGTAGTATCGGTGCTGATAAAATCAAGCCTGATGTAGAAGTGGGGGAATTTTCACCTGGATTCTCGATCCGTAACTGGTATATAGTTTTGCAACCTGTAATTGACCCGACAGTGCTTCAAGCCAAAGACAGCTTTCAATCGGATCACCTCTGTGATGGAATTCCAGTGGGAGCACGGTGAATGAGAGCACCAAGCAAAAATAAACCGAAAATTCTGGTTGTAGATGATGAACCAGATAATTTGGATCTGCTCTATCGCACCTTTCATCGAGAGTTCAGGGTGCTGAGGGCGGAAAGTGCTCCTGTGGCGTTAGAAATTCTGGAAAAAGAAGAGGATATTGCTGTTATCATTTCCGACCAGCGCATGCCGTTGATGAGCGGGACTGAGTTTCTGAGTCTGACGGCCAGCCGCTACCCGGATATCATTCGGATTATTTTGACAGGCTACACGGATGTGGAAGATCTAGTAGAGGCCATTAACACTGGTCGGGTTTTTAAATATGTCACCAAGCCCTGGGATGAAAGGGAACTGAGATCAGTGGTGTCCCAGGCGATCGATACCCATAGTCTAATCAAAAACCGCACCCGTGAGCTCAGTCGAGCTTTGCGACAGGAATCCTTGTTGAATGCGGTCATTAATACTATTCATAGCGCCTCGGATTATCGGCAAATTCCCCAGACGATCGTGACGGCGATCGGGCAAATGTTTGAGGTGAGTTATTGTGTCCTGCGATCCTTCCGAGATGAACACCTGGAGGATGAACTGTTTGTCTACCGGGGCAAGAACGGGGAACCGTTGCCGGAAACCGGGAACGGAACCGAGCCAGCCTGCCCGATTCCTGATTCGGAGCTTTTGAGCCAAACCCTCTGGGAAAGCCGGGATGTGCGGGTTTTTAATGATGTTATAACGGATGATCCGGACCGGGATAACAGCCCTGAAGCCCGATCACGACATCAGGCTTATCAGCAGTTGGGGATTTGCTCCAGCCTGGTGGTTCCCCTGCTTAGCCGTCACGAATTGATTGCCGTTCTGGCGTTACACCAGTGCGGTGAACCCCATGCCTGGCAGGGAGAAGAAATCCAGCTCGTGATTATGGTGGCGGATCAGGCCGCCCTTTCCCTGTCCCAGGCGATCGCCTATGAACGGGTGCGATCCCTGGCTCAACGGGAAGCCCTGATCAACACCATCACCAGTGCGATTCGGTCCAGCCTCGACCCCCAGGAGATCTTTGCGGCCATTACCCAGCAGTTGGGTCAGGCGCTACATGTAGATGGCTGTGCCCTGTCTCTCTGGACAGAGGATGATGAATTTGTCCAATGTGTTGGCTTGCATGACTCTTCCCAACCCCAGAATTCCATCATTGCCACAGACTTGCCAGATCAGGCCAGTGGGGTTGCCCGTCAATTACCCCAATCTCTGGTGCCGATTGCGGGTAATCCCGTCCTGCAGCAACTGCTGAGAACTCAGCAGCCGGTTGCGATCGATGACCTGAGCCAGTACTCGGAAACCAATGAACCGGATTTGCCGGTACGGGCTCCAGCCCGTGCCTTGCTGATGGTGCCCCTCCTGGCAGATGGCAAACTGATTGGCAGCATTTCCCTGCGTCAGGTGCATCAGTCACGGCAATGGCGTAGCTCCGAGATTGATCTGGCCCAGGCTGTGGCAGCCCAGGCCGCGATCGCCGTGCAGCAGTCGCGCCTGTTTCAAAAGACCCGGCAACAGGCTGAGCAGTTACTGGAGCTCGATCGGCAAAAAACAGAATTTTTCCAGAATATTTCCCATGAATTCCGCACTCCCCTCACCCTGATGATTGGGCCTCTGGAGTCGGCGGTTTTTCACCACCAGGGATTGTCTGCTGAACAGGCTGAGATTGCCCTGCGTAATTCCCGGCGATTGTTGCGCTTGGTGAATCAACTCCTGGATTTACAGCGTCTGGATGCCGGACGGATGCAGCCCAGTTTTCGCCCCTGTCAGTTGGTAGAGTTCGTGGGCCAGATTGTGGATTCTTTCCGACCCTATTGCGAAAAGAAAGGCTTGGCACTGGTTGCTGATTTCCAGGTCTGTCCAACCCTTTATCTGGATCTGGAAAAATTTGACAAGGTAATTTACAATCTCCTCTCCAATGCCATGAAGTTTACTCCGTCTGGAGGCAGCATCAGCGTAACACTGGATCAGGCCAGGGACTACTGTTTGTTGCAGGTCAAAGATACGGGCATTGGTATCCGTACTGATCAGATTCCCCACTTGTTTGAACGGTTTCGACAGGCGGAGGGGTCTGCCAGCCGCAGTTACGAGGGTAGTGGTTTGGGATTGGCCCTCGTGAAGGAACTGGTGGAACTTCATGGGGGGCAGGTTACTGTGGAATCTGAATATGGTGCAGGCACAACTTTCATCCTCTGGTTGCGGTTGGGGAACGCCCACCTGCCTCCTCATCAGGTGATTGAGGTGCCGACGGAGGTGCCGACGGAGGTCCAACCGGGTCGGGCCGCCGTAGAACTGGCTGATCTGGAAACAGATCTGTATGAGCCCAGTCCATTGCCTGCTGAGCCTGTTCCAGTGCTCCCATTGGTGGAGCAGCCACCGGTAAGTCAGGAACGATCGAAGATCCTGATGGTGGACGACAATGCGGATGTGCGTAGTTACGTGGCTGATGTCTTGCGTCGGGCTGGCTATGAGGTCTGTATGGCCCGCAATGGGGCGGAAGGGTTTAACGTGGCTCGGGCTGAGACCCCCCATCTGATTGTGACGGATTTGATGATGCCCCTGGTCTCCGGTCTGGACATGATCCAGATGATTCGGGCCGAGCCTAGTCTGACTGGGGTGCCGATCGTCCTATTGACTGCTAAAGCGGATGCAGATACCCGCATCGAAGGAGTGGAGCGGGGAGCAGATGCTTATCTGTCGAAGCCGTTTAACGATCGGGAACTGTTAGCTGAGGTTCGCAATTTGCTGGCTCTGAAAGCCAATGAACGACGGATTGCCGAGCTGAACAGCTATTTGACCCAGTCGGTGCTGAGTCGGTTTTTGCCGCCTTCTCTGGTGCATAAGGCTGCCCGAGGAGAACTGTCTCTGGATCTGCGACCGGAACCCCGGATGATTACCGTTTTGTTCAGCGACATTATTGGGTTTACCCAGCTTTCCAATACCTTGCGATCGCGGCGGGTAGCAGAGTTACTGAATGAATATCTGGCTGAGATGACCCGGGCTGTTTTTGATAATGGGGGTACGGTAGATAAATTTATGGGAGATGCAATTCTGGCCATTTTTGGAGCCCCAGAAGAACTGACCCCCAATGAGCAGGTCCACCGATCAATCGCTGCGGCGCGCCAGATGTATCGCTCCCTGGATAAGTTAAATGAGCGCTGGCAGGCTCAGGGGATCAGTCGGGTCCAGTTCCGCTGTGGTATTCACCAGGGAACGGCGGTGGTCGGGATGTTTGGGAGTTCCGAACGGGCAGACTATACAGCGATCGGCCCCAGCGTCAACATTGCCGCCCGGATTCAGGAAGTGGCTGAGCCCGATCATATTCTGGTGTCGGCTGCCGTGGCCGATTACCTGGAGCAGGACGAGATCACTAAATTCAGCCCACTGAAACTTAAGGGTGTGGACGAAACCGTCCTGACCTTTTCTGTCACCCCCTATCCGACTCTGCCGGGATCACGCCCGTAAATCTAGGTAGCTATCTTCCGTTGGGATCAGTTACTATAGCTAATTGCCGATCCGCTTGGAAATTGGAAATTGAATTCGATGAAAGTTACTCAAGAAAAGCTCCCTGCCAGCCAGATGGGATTGGAAATTGAAATCCCTTCCGATGCATCTAAACAGGCTTATGAGAAGGCCGTGCAGGAGTTTATGCGCTCCGTCAATATCCCCGGTTTTCGCAAGGGCAAGGTTCCCCGTCAGGTTCTGCTGCAGCGGGTGGGCTCCCTTCGTATCAAGGCCGCTGCTCTGGAGGAGTTAATCCAGAAGAGTGTTCAGGATGCGATCGAGCAAGAAAAAATCCAGGCGATCGGCAATTATCAACTTCGCTCCTCGTTTGAAGAATTGATTACCCAGTTTGAACCGGGCCAGCCGATTACCTTCTCTGCGGCAGTTGATGTGCAGCCAGAGGTGACTCTCCACAAGTACTCAGGATTGATTGTCAAGGCTGAAGAAATCAAACCTGACCCGGCGCAGGTTGATCAGGTTCTGGAAGAACAACGTAACCGGCAAGCGACTCTGATTCCTGTGGAGAATCGCCCAGCTCAGATGGGAGATATGGCGATCGTAGACTATAAGGCCAGTTTCCCTGATTCGGAGGCTGCGGCGGATCAGTCAGATGATGAGGACAAATCCTGGGAGCAGGAGGATTTTCAGGTGGAGCTGGCAGAGGGGCGTTTTGTTCCTGGCTTCGTAGATGGTCTGATCGGGATGAATCCGGGTGAAACCCGGGAACTCCCGATTGAGTTTCCAGCGGATTATATGATCCAGGAACTGTCAGGAAAAACAGCCCTGTTTACAGTGACTCTGAAGGAGCTGAAAGAGAAAGAACCTCCTGCCCTGGATGATGATTTTGCCCAGGCTGTCAGCGAGTTTGAAACTCTGGCTGAACTGCGAGACTCTCTGGAAACCCGTTACCGGGAAGAAGCCGAGCGTAAAACGAGTTCTAACAAAGAGCGGGCTTTGCTGGAAGAACTCCTGAACCATGTTGAGGTTGACCTGCCAGAAAGCCTGATTGATCAGGAGATCACCTACATGTTGACCCAAACGGCCATGCAGTTGGAGAACCAGGGGTTTGATTACAAGCAGATTTTTACCCGGGAAGCAATTCCTGGTCTGCGGGAACGGTCTCGCCCGGAAGCGATCAAGCGGATCCAGCGATCGCTGGCTTTGGGAGAAATTGCCAAGCGGGAATCTATCCAGGCTGATCCCGAAGCGGTGAAAGCCAAAGTTAAGGAGATTGTGGCGGAGCTGGAAGATCGGGCTGTGGATCTGGAGCGTATCCAGAGCGCTGTTGAGGAAGATGTGCTGAAGGCGGCCATCTTTAAGTGGCTGGAAGAAAATTGTACGATCGAGCTACTTCCCGAAGGGTCTCTACAGGAAGCCGCTGAGGCTGAGGCTGAAGCTGAGGCTGCTATCTCCGAGTCAATTGAATTGATGGCTGAGGCTGCCCCTATTTCTGTGGAGGCTGAGGTTGTTTTGGAGGCCACTTCTGAGGCTGAGGCAGGCGAGGAGGCTTCCCCCTCAACGCTGTCTGATTCAGGGGAAGATCCTGAAAATAGATCTCGAACAACCAGTAAAGCATCAAAATCTAAAGCTAAATCTACTCAGGATGAATAAGAGATTTTACTTAACCTCCAGTTAGTTTCCATAGACTTGAGGCATAATGATCGCTAGGTGACTTGATGTCAAAATCCTGACTTGAAACCCGGTTTGTGAGTATTATTCTCAAGTCTTTATGTTGAATTCCCGAATCCCCGATTTCTTGCCCATCAGTCTGACTTCCCTGGATCTCTATTCCATCAGTGCTTACAACTCGGCTATTGCTGCTATCAAGGCAGGTTCAGTCAATGTGGTGCCGATGGTGGTAGAACAATCCGGTCGTGGTGAGCGTGCCTTCGATATCTACTCTCGCCTGCTGCGGGAGCGGATCGTTTTTATGGGAACGCCAGTCGATGATGCGGTGGCTGATTCGATCGTGGCTCAATTTCTTTTTCTGGAGGCGGAGGATCCGGAAAAAGATATTCAGTTCTATATCAACTCTCCGGGGGGGTCTGTCACCGCTGGCATGGCAATCTTTGACACCATGCAACAAATTCGTCCAAATGTGGCAACCATTTGTTATGGTTTAGCAGCGAGTATGGGTGCCTTTCTACTCTCCGCTGGCGAACCGGGTAAGCGCATGTCTCTACCCAGTTCCCGCATCATGATTCATCAACCCTTGGGCGGGGCTCAAGGTCAAGCAGTTGATATTGAGATTCAGGCCAAAGAAATCTTGTACCACAAACGTAAACTGAATGACTTGCTGGCTCAACATACGAGGCAGCCCTTGGAGAGGATTGAAGCAGATACAGAAAGAGACTTCTTCATGTCTGCTGCTGAAGCGAAAGAGTATGGTTTAATTGACAGGGTTATTTCTAGCCAGCCACTCTCTACCCCCAATGGGGCCGTCACTGCCAATAAGTAACGAGGCATAGAGCTATGTCTAAGTACGACTCCCATCTGAAATGTTCATTCTGCGGTAAGTCTCAGGAGCAAGTCCGTAAATTGATAGCGGGGCCGGGAGTCTACATTTGTGATGAATGTGTTGACCTGTGCAATGAAATCCTGGATGAGGAGTTATTTGATTCAACCTCTACCACACCTCAGCAGGCAACTCGTCCGAATCAACCCTCTGAAAAGCGTAAGCCGAAGAGTGGTAGTCTTTCCCTGAATCAGATTCCCAAACCCAGAGAAATCAAAAAATATCTGGATGAGCATGTGATTGGCCAGGATGAAGCCAAGAAAGTGCTTTCAGTGGCAGTTTATAACCATTATAAGCGGCTTAACTTTTTGCAATCTAAAGGCAGTGGTAAAGCCTCAAATGCCGAAGATTCGGTTGAGCTTCAGAAGTCGAATATCCTGTTAATTGGTCCGACCGGTTGCGGCAAGACCCTTCTGGCCCAGACCCTGGCTGATATTCTGGATGTTCCATTTGCTGTGGCTGATGCCACCACCCTGACAGAAGCTGGTTATGTTGGAGAGGATGTGGAGAACATTCTCCTGCGGCTGCTTCAGGTGGCTGAGCTGGATGTGGAAGAGGCCCAACGGGGCATCATCTACATTGACGAAATTGATAAAATTGCTCGCAAGAGCGAAAATCCTTCCATTACAAGGGATGTTTCCGGGGAAGGGGTACAGCAGGCTCTGCTGAAGATGCTGGAAGGAACCGTGGCCAATGTGCCTCCCCAGGGCGGGCGGAAACATCCTTACCAGGATTGCATCCAGATTGATACCAGTAATATTCTCTTCATTTGCGGTGGGGCTTTTGTAGGTCTAGAGCGGATTGTAGAGCAACGCATTGGTAAGCGCAGTCCGCTTGGATTTGAAATTGATCCCCTCAGTGATATCAACCAGCCTCGCGAAAAGCGGACGGCTGATATGCTGAAACATACGGAGCCGGACGACCTGGTGAAATTCGGCATGATTCCAGAATTCATTGGTCGGGTTCCGGTCATTGCCGTGGTTGATCCGCTGGATGAGGATGCCCTGGTGGCCATCCTGACCGAACCTCGTAATGCTCTGGTGAAGCAATATCAAAAGTTGCTGAAGATGGATAACGTTCAGCTTGATTTTAAGCCAGAAGCCGTTCGGGCGATCGCTCAGGAAGCCTACCGACGGAAGACAGGCGCAAGAGCTCTAAGGGCGATCGTGGAAGAGTTGATGCTGGATGTCATGTACGAGTTGCCCTCCCGTAAGGACGTAACCCGTTGTAGCATTACCCAGGAAATGGTTGAGAAACGATCGACGGCTGAACTCTTACTCCATCCCTCTTCTTTGCCCAAGCCTGAGTCTGCTTAGGTTCAGTAATGCCTTACATTGAAGTTCGTGGTGTTGACCACTATTATCAATGGATCACGGAATCCGGTGATGAGTGTCCTTCTGGCAAGCCGGTGATGGTCTTTTTGCATGGATGGGCTGGTTCTGCGCGCTATTGGGAAAGTACCGCTCAGGCTTTGGTGGATTCTTTTGATTGTCTGCTGTACGATCTGCGGGGGTTTGGTCGAACCAGGCTGCCTAAGGTCAGCAGCCTGATCGAACTGACCTACGAACTGGAATCCTACGCAGAAGATCTGGATACTTTACTGACCTTACTGAATTTGCAGCGGATTTATTTGAATGCGCACTCGACGGGGGCCTCGATCGCCACTTTCTTTCTGAATCTTTACCCCCAAAGAGTGGAGCGGGCCATCCTCACCTGCATGGGCATCTTTGAGTACGACGAAAAATCCTTCAAGGCTTTCCACAAGTTTGGGGGCTATGTGGTCAAGTTTCGACCCACCTGGCTGCTGCATGTTCCCTTCCTGGATCATCTCTTTATGGCCCGGTTTCTCCGGCGCTCTCTGACAGGGACGTATCGCAATCGAGCTTTCCTGGAAGATTTTTTGATGGCGGATTATGAGGCTGCTTTAGGAACCATTTATACTTCGGTAAGCAAGCGAGCTGCAGAGGTTTTGCCTCAGGAATTTGTCAAGTTACAGGTGCCTACCCTTTTGATTTCTGGAGAGCATGACAAAATCATTCCACCTGAAATGGGCCGTCAGGCGGCTGTTTTGAACCCTAAAGTTGAGTTTTGGATGATGCCTGATACGGCGCACTTTCCGATGCTGGAAGATCCAGAAACCTATTTGCAGCAAATCCGGCAGTTTTTGGGCAAGCTGCAACAGGTTTCCTGATCATCTGACGATGCATTGAGCCAAATTGCTTTCATTGATCCCAGTTTTCTCCGTAGATGCTTGAAACCTTAGAAATTTGTGTTAGAAAGGTGCCATAGTTAGCCCCATCGGTATGGCCTTTTCTCCCTTGTCAGTTGTTCCCAGGTCTGCGATTCCATCCCCAGTTTCTAATCAGATTGCACCACGCCCTTTTTTGAAATGGGCTGGTGGTAAAAGTCGCTTAATTCAGCAGTATTTAGATTTTTTCCCTCAGAACTTTGAGACTTACTTCGAACCTTTCCTGGGGGGAGGGGCCATATTTTTCTATCTCTCTTGCCTCTTTCCGGTGCGTGGCGTTTTGATGGATATTAATCCAGAACTGGTGAATGTCTATACCTGCGTCAAAGATCAGATAGAGACGTTGATGGATTTACTGGAGCAACATCGACAAAACCATAGTCAGCATTACTATTATCTGATGCGGGCAACTGTGGCGGAGTCCTCGATCGAGAGAGCGGCTCGCCTAATCTATCTCAACAAAACCTGTTTCAATGGCCTTTATCGAGAGAATTCCAAAGGACAATTTAATGTCCCAATGGGCCGATATAAAAACCCCCGCATCTTTGATCCTGAAGTCCTCTGTGCGGCCTCAAAAGCATTGCAGTTGACTCAAATTTACGAAAATCCATTTGAGACCGTTCTAAATTTTGCCGCCTCAAAACGGGATTTTGTCTATTTTGATCCGCCCTACTATCCCATCAGTGCCACCAGCAATTTCACAGCCTATAACCGGTATTCGTTTCATGCTGAGGATCAGATCAAGCTGCGAAATACTTTTGCAGAGCTGGCCAGTCGAGGGGTGCAGGTGATGCTGTCTAACTCGGATTGTCCGTTTATTCGAGAGCTATACCAGGACTTCAAGATTCACCCGATTATTGCCGCTAGGGCCATCAACTCAGATCCCAGTAAGCGCGGTAAGATTTCCGAGGTTTTGATTACCTCATACTGAAAGTATATTCAGCATGTGGAGGACAATCAAAACGACGAGCAGAGTTAAAGACCAAATCGTGATTCATGGTTATAAATCTACGATCGCCGGATATTAAAACAACACCAGTCCTGGCGTCGCCAGAGGGTAGCGACCACCCAGCCATTCTGCTCTAAGGTGTCGGCCACAGGTTTAGCCTGCTCCAACAGCACCCCACTGATAATGCCCCAGGTTGTGGGCTTGGCCAGGGCACCATAGAGGGGAGCCAAGTCGATGATCACTTCCGCCAGGATATTACAGATGAATCCATCGAGCGGAACACCGCCTGTCATTTCGATCAACCGTTCCACACTGCCCTGCTCCACCAGAAATCGCTCCGGGGCAATCTGATTCAGCTTCCGGTTACTCAGGGTAGACCGAACCGCCAAAGGGTCTGTGTCTATGGCGTAAACTTTCTGGGCTCCCAGCAGAATCGCCCCTGTGGCCAGAATTCCTGAACCACACCCGATATCAGCAATGACCAGATCGGGCTCCCCGTCGCCCAGGCGCATTTCCAGAGCTTCCAGGCAGAGCTGGGTTGTGGCGTGGGTGCCGGTCCCAAAGGCAACCCCAGGGTCCAGGCGAATCACAATCCGATCGGTCTCGGTGGGCACGGTTAACCAGGCTGGATAAATCAGGAAGCGATCGCCAACCTCCTGGGGTTCCCAATATTTCTTCCAGCTACTGGACCAGTCTTCCTCATCGATCAGGTTCCATTGCATCACCGGTTGTGGCAGACCCAGGCAAAGCACATCCTGACGTAGGAGGAGGGACAGGGCCGCCAGATCTAAAACATGGGCCTGCTCCTGGGGCAAATAAGCCCGAATCAAACAGGCGTGCCCCTTAATCTCACTGGCGGTTCCCCGGCAGCCAAAGTTTTCTAACCGCCAGAAGACTGTATCTTCCAGATGCAGATCACAGAGAATCAGGATTTCCCACCAGCTATTAGCCAACATCCCCTCCTTCGTGGGTAGCTGGGTGGCAGGAAGCAATCCTGTTGTTATGGTTCAACCCAGGGTTGAACGGCTGACGATCGATCGTGGACTGCCCACGGTCTACTGTTACCTGCCACCCCTCATCTATTCACTTGCCCGCTCTTACAGGGTCACCGTGTAGGCATCTCGGATACCCGGAACCTTGGTGATTTCTGCCAGGATGCCATCGGGTAGGGGATCATCAATACTGAGGACCATAACAGCATCACCCCGTACTATCTTACGACCTACCTGCATACTGGCGATATTGACATTGAAGCTACCCAGAAGGGAACCAATTTTGCCAATGATCCCTGGCATATCCCGGTGCAACGTAAATAGCATATAGCGATTGGGCGGTACGTTAATGGGGAATTCATCGACACTGGTAATGCGGATTTCCCCATCGCCTAGGAGGGCACCCGTAACCGAATGTTCGCCGAGAGTTCCCGTTGCCGACAGGTGCAGGGAGCCCGTGTAATCCTTCACAGACGCATCGCGGGTTTCAATCACCCGGATACCCCGTTCTTTGGCTTCAATATTGGCATTAACATAGTTGACCCGTTCCTGCAAAGCATGGGAAAGTAGCCCTTTCAGCGCAGCTACCACGATCGGTTGGCTTTCGTTATTGGCGATTTCCCCCTGGAGGCGGACAGTCAGAGAATCAATCCGACCACCGGCCAACTGGCCAATTAAGTTGCCCAGGGTCTCTGCCAGTTGCAGATAGGGTCTGAGCTTCTCCAGCAATTCTGGACGCAACCCCGGAATATTGACAGCGGAGCGGGCGGGTAACCCCAGCAAGACATCCCGGATTTGCTCGGCCACATCGATCGCCACATTGACCTGGGCTTCTTCAGTGGAAGCGCCCAGATGGGGGGTCAGGATAATTTCCTGAGCCAGACTTTTCAGGGCAGATTCACCCAGGGGTTCTGCCTCAAACACATCCAGGGCAGCCCCAGCGATCGTTCCCTTTTCCAATGCCTCCGCCAAAGCCGCTTCATCGATAATCCCTCCCCGGGCACAGTTAATAATGCGGGCGGTGGGTTTCATTTTGGCTAGGGCTTCAGCATTGATCAGATGCAGGGTTTCCGGGGTTTTGGGCAGGTGGAGCGTAATGTAGTCTGATTCCCGCAGCAGTAGTTCCAGTTCCACAAGACGGCAGCCCAACTGTTCTGCCCGCTCCACAGACACAAAGGGATCATAGGCCAGCAGTTTCATGCCCATTGCCCGGGCAACGGTAGCCACATGGGCCCCAATTTTCCCCAGGCCAATCACGCCGAGGGTTTTCTTATAAACTTCTACCCCAATAAAACTCTTGCGGTCCCACTTGCCAGCCTTGATCGACTGATTGGCATGGGGGATATGGCGAGAGAGGGACAGCATCATGGCCAGAGTGTGTTCTGCCGCTGCGATCGTATTGCCTTCCGGCGAGTTGACAACCAGAATTCCCCGGCGGGTTGCTGCCGGTACATCCACGTTGTCAACCCCTACACCGGCTCGCCCGATGATTTTCAACTGCGTCCCAGCTTCAATGATTTCCTGCGTGACCCTGGTGCCTGAGCGAATCATCAGGGCGTCATAGTCAGGAATAATGCGAATCAGTTCGTCAGGAGAAAGACCGGTCTTGATTTCGACCTGAGCGACCTGAGAGAGAATGTCAATCCCAACCTGATCGATTGGGTCGGAGACGAGAACCTTCGGCATAGGGGGTAAGTCAACTTAAAAGAATTGCCACAATAGGCAATTTTATAAGGTAAAGTCACCTGCTACCTTGACTAACTCTATTTTTTTAAGACATCAGCCCAATCTCCGCCGAACAGAATCGATCCGAGGGGGATCTGAAAGGACTAAACTTGAGAAAAAGCAAATAAGGACGCCTGTATGGAATTTTTAGGTCTATTCACTAAAAAGTTCCTCGTCAGACTGGCCATCCTGTTTCTCGTTTTGGGTCTGGCCTGGGGATGGGTTCTCTTTGATGCTAGACCCGCCCTGGCCCAGATTGACACGGTTAACTATAGCAATGCCAATCTGATCAACCATGATTTTTCCGGGGCTAATCTGACCGGTAAAACCTTTGTCTCATCAGAGATGCGGGGGGCTAATTTTCAGGGGGCCGATCTGAGCAATGCCATCCTGACCAAAGGGGTGATGATGGGGGCTAATCTGAGAGGGGCCAATTTGACAGGTGCCCTGGTCGATCGAGTCTTCCTTTATGGAGCCGACCTGACCAACGCCATTCTAATTGAGGCAACCATGACCCGAACTGATTTCGACCAGGTGACCGTAACTGGTGCTGATTTTACCGATGCCATCCTCGATCGCTACCAGATTGCCCAGTTGTGCAAACGGGTAGAGGGGACGAATCCAGTCACAGGGGTCTTAACTCGCGAGAGCCTGGGTTGTCCCTAGTCTGATTGGGAGAGGGGGTGGGCGGCGGCCAGTTCTGCCGGGGTCATCTTTTCATAGTTTTCAAACGGCTGATGAATCCAGGGATTATCAGGCAGGTAGTCTACATAGTAGTCGGGTTTGATGATGGAGCAGTCTTTATACCAGAGTACGGCGGTGCGAATCTCATCAATATAAAAACCGTACTGCCGATCGAGCCAGGTTAGGGTTCGCTTCAAAGTCACCCCAGAATCCACCAAGTCATCCACCAGTAAGACGTGACTCCCCAGATTGGCCGTCGTCATCGTCAGATCTCGGGCGAAGGTAATGGAGCCGCGCACCTGATTATGGGTTCCTCCGTAGGAGGAGGTGGCCAGAATGGCTAAAGGGACATCATAAATTCGGGACAGGATATCACCGACCCGCAACCCCCCCTTAGCCAGACAGATAATTTGATTGAAGTCCCAACTGGATTGATAAATGCGAACGGCTAAGGTTTCAACAATTTGGTGGTACTCTGACCAGGAGATATAGAGGTCTGACATGACAGCTTATTGGACGTTGAGATTCAAAGATGTGGAGAATAATACAACGTCAACCTTGAATCCGGATTCTTTTTCTCATGAATAATTCCGTTCCAGCAGAGCCCCCTCTCCCTGAACGGGGGCGATTACCCTTCACTGTGAAGCTGGCTTATGGAGCGGGTGACCTGGGAGCGGCCATTACTGCAAATGTGACCGCGATTTATGCCCTGGTTTTTTTTACCAATGTAGCGGGGCTGAACCCTGGTCTGGCTGGGAGCGTGCTGTTGCTGGGCAAAATTTGGGATGCGGTGAATGACCCGATCGTGGGGGTTTTGAGCGATCGCACCCAAAGCCGTTGGGGTCGCCGCTATCCCTGGATGATTTTTGGCGCGATTCCCTTTGGATTGGTGTTTGTCCTGCAATGGATCGTGCCCCAGTTTGATCAGTGGGGGTTGTTCTGGTACTACGTTCTGATTGGAGTTCTGTTCAATACCTTTTACACTGCGGTCAACCTGCCCTACACCGCCCTGACCCCAGAACTGACCCAGGACTATGATGAGCGCACCAGCCTGAACAGTTTTCGGTTTACCTTTTCGATCGGCGGTAGCATTCTTTCCCTCATCTTGGCCCTGGGCACCTTTTCCCTGCTCAAAGTCCCACCGGCACAGCAGTATCTAACGCTGGCGATCGTTGCTGCCATCATCTCCGTGTTACCCCTTTACTGGTGTTTCTTTGGCACTCGCCGCTACGCAGTTCTCGACTCGAAGTCAGATGACACGGCATCAATTCCTTACTTTGAACAGGTGCGGATCGCCTTTACCAATGGCCCATTTCTATTTGTTGTTGGGATTTACCTGTGTTCCTGGCTGGCCCTGCAAAATACCGTTGCGGTCATTCCCTACTTTGTCAAAGAGTGGATGCAACTGCGCCAGGATCAATGGTTTACTGCTGTGATTGCGATGGTTCAAGTGGTCGCTCTGGCTACCCTATTTGTCTGGAGTCTGGTCAGTGCCAGGGTCGGCAAAAAGGGGACTTACTTCATGGGTATGGGCTTATGGATTTTGGCCCAGGCAGGGCTATTTTTTCTGCAACCTGGACAAATTAGCTTGATGTTTCTGCTAGCTGTCATGGCCGGGTTTGGCGTGTCTACAGCATACCTGGTGCCCTGGTCCATGATTCCAGATGTGATTGAGCTGGATGAACTGAAAACGGGGCAGCGCCGGGAGGGAATTTTCTACGGGTATATGGTACTGCTGCAGAAGATTGGGCTGGCGATCGGGTTGTTTCTGGTGGGGCAGGCCCTGCAGTGGTCTGGGTTTATCAAACCAACCGCTGAACTACCTGTGCCAGTCCAGCCAGATTCGGCTCTCCTGGCAATTCGCCTAATGATTGGTCCGATCCCAACCGTGATTCTGCTGGGAGGGCTGATCCTGGCCTATTTCTACCCCCTCAGTCGGGAGGTCCATGCCGAGATCCTCCTGCAACTGCAGGCCAGAAAGGAAGCTGAGAGAGGAGGGGCTGAATGAATTCTGTAAAGGATGTAACAAAATAAGGGGATGCTTCCGTTAAACTCCCGACTCTTTAACCTGTTCTTTACTATCGGGATATATACTCAGCTTGTTTATCTTGGCGTAGCGCAGACGTATCACAATGTTTTTAAAGAATCGTTCAGCTCGTTGGGCTGCTGGCCTTTCCACAGCAGCTCTGGCAGTTAGTCTGGCCTCTTGTAATACGACTCCTCCCAGTAGCCCACCTGCAGGGACCGAAACCTCTCCTCAAGCATCTTCTCCCGCTGCGGGGGGTAAGACGGTTTCCCTCAATGGAGCAGGGGCTTCTTTCCCCGCTCCTCTCTACCAGCGCTGGTTTGCTGAATATAACAAGACCAATCCGACTATTCAAATCAGCTATCAATCGGTGGGTAGCGGCGCAGGGGTTAAGCAGTTCATTGCTAAGACTGTGGACTTTGGTGCTACCGATGCTCCCCTGAAGAAAGAAGAGAAGGCCGAATATCCTGCTGATCTGGGTAAGCCCATTCAAATTCCGATGACGGGCGGTGCCGTTGTATTTGCTTACAATCTGCCGGGTGTGGATGAGCTGAAATTGTCTCGTGCCACCTACTGTGCCATTGTTGATGGCACAATTAAGAATTGGAACGACCCGAAGATTGTAGCTGATAATAAGGGCGCGAAACTGCCGGACAAACCCGTTACCTTTGTGCATCGTTCGGATGGTAGTGGCACCACCTTCATTTTCACCAGTCATATTGAAAAAGCCTGCCCCGGATGGAAGGCAGGGTCTGGTAAGTCTGTGGAATGGCCTACCGGTGTGGGTGCCAAGGGGAATGAAGGGGTAACCGCTCAAGTTCAGCAAACAGAAGGGGCGATCGGATATACCGAGTATTCCTATGCAAAGGAAAACGGTTTGAAGTCGGCCACCCTGCAGAACAAGAAAGGGGAATTCGTGGCTCCCTCCCCCGAAGCTGCTGCGAAGTCCTTCTCCGGTGTCGCTGTTCCTGAAGACTTTGCTGTGAGTGTCCCGGATCCAGAACAGGCCGGTGCTTATCCCATTGTGGGTCTGACCTGGTTGCTGCTGTATGGTCAGTATGGGGATCAGGCCAAGGCAGATGCGCTGAAAGGCATGGTGAAGTGGGCTCTCTCCGATGGTAAGAAGTATGCCGAGGAACTGGGCTATCTTCCCCTGCCGGAAGATATGACCACCCGGGTATTGGCTGCTCTTGATACGATCAAGGTTGCCTCTAAGTAGTAGAGTTGGGGGTAGCGTCTGACTCTAAGAGTTCAGACGCTACTTTGTGGAATGATTGAAGCTTTGTAGTAAAGCAGATCAAGGTTTGGGGCGTTTCAAGTGGCGCTCCCGATCGGAGGATGATGGCAGGTGTTTACATAACACCCGATAGAGTTTAGGGGGAAAAGTTCTTGCAAGGCACTGATTCACAAGTTGCGATCCAGAGGCAGGCATCTGTTTCAAGTACGGTTAATGTCGTCTTTATCCGATCGACTCTGGTTCTGGCTGTCGGTTTAGGAGTGTTGCTCTTCTCGATCGCAGCCCTGGTTGCCTATCAAGCGGGTCCGGCTATCGGTAAATTTGGGCTCAATTTTATTTTCAGCACCACCTGGAATCCTGTAGAAAATTTGTATGGTGCCTGGCCTCACATTTATGGAACGCTAGTGAGCTCTGCGATCGCTCTGATTATTGCAGTGCCGATCGGAATTGCAGTCGCTCTCTTCCTGAGTGAGGACTTCCTGCCGTCCAGGGTGCAGCAACCGCTGGCCTTTTTGATTGAGTTGCTGGCTGCTATTCCCAGCGTGGTATATGGCTTATGGGCCATCTTTGTGCTGATTCCGCTGATGACGCCGATGGGGAACTGGCTGTACGCGAATTTGGGTTGGATTCCTCTGTTTAGTACCCCACCTCGTGGTCCTGGGATGTATGTTGCGGGTGTGGTGCTTTCGATCATGATTCTGCCTATTATTGCGGCCATTTCCCGAGATGCTCTGATTTCTGTTTCCCCGGATTTGAGGCAGGCCGCTGTGGGCTTAGGTGCAACCCGGTGGGAAACTATTTTCAAGGTTATGTTACCCGCTGCTTCTTCAGGTATCGTTGGGGGGATTATGTTGGCTCTGGGACGGGCTCTCGGAGAAACTATGGCAGCAACCATGGTGATTGGTAACTCGAATAATATCTCTAGTTCTCTTTTTGCCCCGGGGTCCACGATCGCCTCCCTCCTGGCCAATCAATTTGCTGAAGCAGGGGGTCTTCAGGTTTCTGCTCTGATGTATGCAGCCCTGATTTTGTTTGGCTTAACCTTGCTGGTGAATATCTTTGCTGAATTACTGGTGCGTCGGGTTCGGCAGGTCTGAGTTTTCTCATACCCTGGTTTTCCTGTTTGAGTATCCTTTGATGATTTGTCCAGCATGGAGTTCAGATGACTGAGGCGCTTGGTTCTCAAGGTTCTATTAATTCCGATTTGGGGCGTTCCTATACCTCGTCCAGAACTTTATTTTCCCTGGGAATGACTGTTCTGACGTTTGTTGCGGCTGGGATTGCTTTGTTGCCCCTGATTGCAGTTCTCTCCTATGTGTTAATTCAGGGGGCCGGTCGTCTTGGTCCAGCCGTTTTTACAGAGCTACCGCCCCCGCCCCTGGTGAAGGGGGGTGGGTTTGGTAATGCATTCATTGGCACTCTCCTGACGGTGGGTATCGCCAGCCTCTTCAGTGTCCCCTTTGGCATTATGGCTGCTGTTTACCTCTCTGAGTTTGCCAGGGAAACTAAGATTGCTTCGGTGATCGACTTTCTCACTAACGTTTTGAGTGGTGTGCCCTCGATCGTTATCGGTGTATTCGCCTATGGGATTGTGGTTCTGACCACCGGCACCTATTCGGTTCTGGCTGGTGGCGTGGCCCTGGCGGTGTTGATGTTGCCCACGATCGTGCGAACCGCTGCCGAAGCGATGGAATCGGTCTCGAACGATATCCGGCAGGCGTCGGTTGGGCTGGGAGCCACTGATTTCCAGACCGTATCCAGGGTAGTGTTGCCCGCAGCCGCACCCTCTATTGTTACGGGTGTGATGTTGGCAGTGGCCCGGGCCGCTGGAGAGACCGCACCATTGATTTTCACGGCCCTGTTCAGCCAATTCTGGATCAACTGGTCTCAAAACGGCTTGTTGCAGCCTACTGCGACCCTGTCGGTGCTGGTCTTTAACTTCGCGATCGTTCCCTACAAAAATCAGCAGCAATTGGCTTGGTCTGGCTCTCTGGTTTTAGTTGCCTTTGTTTTGATTACCAGTGTCATCTCCCGCCTTGTCGTTCGTCGTAAGAGTCGTTAACCCTATATGACTGCAAATATGAATACTGCTGAGCAAACTGAAGTTGTTCTGCACGCCGAGAATGCTTCCATCTACTATGGGGATTTTCTGGCTGTTCGGGATGTCAATGTAGATATTCCTAAAAATAAGATCACAGCGTTCATTGGTCCCTCTGGATGCGGCAAGAGCACATTGCTGCGGTGCTACAACCGTCTGAATGACTTGATTAAAGTCTTTCACCTGAAAGGATTGATCGCGTACCATGGGCAGAATCTTTATGCCCCCGAGGTTGATCCTGTGGAAGTTCGCCGTCGAATTGGCATGGTTTTTCAGAAGCCCAATCCTTTCCCGAAGACGATCTACGACAATATTGCCTTTGGTCCCCGGCTGACGGGCTTTAAGGGAGACATGGATGAGTTGGTAGAAACCTCTCTGAAACAGGCTGCTCTCTGGGATGAGGTTAAGGATAAATTGAAGGAAAGTGGTACGGCTCTTTCCGGAGGTCAGCAGCAGCGTCTGTGCATTGCCCGTGCCGTTGCAACCCGGCCAGATGTAATTCTGATGGATGAACCCTGCTCCGCTCTGGACCCCATTTCCACCCTGCGGATTGAAGACTTGCTGCAGGAATTGAAGCAGACCTACACGATCGTAATTGTGACCCATAACATGCAGCAGGCATCCCGTGTCTCGGATAAAACAGCGTTTTTCAACGTTGAGTTAAACGATAAAGGCAAGCGGGTCGGTCAACTGGTGGAATTTGATGACACCCAGGTTATTTTCCAGAATCCTCAACAGAAATCTACCCAGGAATATGTGAGTGGTAGATTTGGTTGATTCAGCCACTTTCATTTGAATCAAAGGGGGGCCGGAGATTCCGGCCCTCTTTTTAGTTGCCAGGGACTCCCCATAATCTGTCTTTGGATACCTGGTTTTAGGCTCCTCTTTGGCACGAATTCAGGATAGGATTTGGTATAGCGATTTGCAAATATAGCTTTGGTCAGAAAGCTGAGGACAATTCCAACGGGTCAAAGGCCGATTCTAGAGAGGCTTTCTGACTTGCCTCTGCCCAGCTTTGCATAGCTACGGCTATCAGTGAAGCCCAGACAACGGCCCTGAGCATTGAATGGTCCTGACATACTTGGAAAGTCGTTGACTGCTGAATCCTGACTCCACCTAGATGGAACTTTTTTCAGGCCAGCTATTTTATCCTGTCCCGCTTCTGCTGCAATTTATGAAACGATATCTATCTCGTCTGTTAGCGCTGGTTCTGGTGGTCGTCGTAGGGCTTATGGGTTGCTCTAGCAGTAGCCTGACTGGGAATTACAGCCAGGATACCCTGGCTGTGATTGAAAGTCTGCGAGCTGCAATCACCCTTTCCCAAGACGCACCGAATCGGGCAACTGTTCAGGCTGATGCCCGCAACAAGATTAATGAGTTTGCATCCCGGTATCGTCTGGATGATTCGTTGACCAAGCTCAGTTCCTACACCACCATGCGGACGGCCTTAAATGCGCTGGCTGGTCACTACAGTTCCTATCCCAATCGACCGATTCCTCAGAAATTGAAGAATCGCCTAGAGCAAGAATTTGACCAAGTTGAACAGGCCCTCAAGCGGGGGAGTTAGATTCAGTCCTGCACTGCCGCAGAAAGCCCAGGGAAGCTTCCCTGCGGCGTTGCTGAATAGAAGTATGATTTTCGTGCTTGAGCCTTATGCAGCCCTCACCCTAGCCCTCTCCCAAAGGAGAAAGAACAAGAGTTTTAGCTCCCTTCTCCTGCGGGAGAAGGGTTGGGGATGAGGGTAATTCATATTTGCATTCAGCAAAGTCGCTTCCCTGCCTCTGCGGTTAGTTTTTGGGTCTGGAAGAAACGTCCATCTTGACTCGTTTCCTTCGATTCGTTCCCTGAGCGAAGTCGAAGGAAACGAATCGAAGGAAACACCAGGGCATCGAACTGGCTTCAACTCCCTGAGACAGTTTCAGAACAATCTGCCCAGGCAGCAAATGACCTTTGCCTCAGGCGGGTTCGATCGGAGCCATGGTCAATCCGGCCCGACTGAGTTGCATCTGGTAAAGCTCGGCCTGTTCCTGTGGCCCTACCCAGACAATGGCCTGCCCTTCAAAATGAACCTGATTGGTAAGTTCCCAGGCCCGATCGCTGGTCATGTTAGGAATGTACTTCATCAGGCATTCTGCTACGTGCTGAAATGTATTGAAGTCATCATTCAGCACAATCACTTTGTAATTGGGATAAGGCTTCCGAGTCGTTTGACTGGAGCGTTCAGGGGCGATCGTGGGCGAAGTCGCAGGCATAAAGGCAGGGATGGCTCAGAACAGCAAGAGAGCAGCCGTAGTTGGATGGAATGAATGTAGAACCCAAGGAATTTGGGGTTAGGGTTGGGGTTCATTCCGTTTCACCCAACCTACCCTGGAAATTCTGCCACTTAATCAGGGCATCGCATTTTAAAATTGTAAGGGCAACTGCTCTCAACGCTGTGCAACTTTTGCCCAAATGCCCCGTAAAGTTAAATTCCCCTATCTAGTTGGTTCTCGCTGGACAGCTCAGCAAAAAACGATGGGCTGGCGACACTTCCAGGTCGTGAACCGTAAGAATGAGGGGAGATGGGTTTTTGCGGAGATGGTTGCTGCTTGCGACCCCAATGTGCGCTTCTGGCTCAATGCCAGTCTGCTGAAGGACCGTTCGGTTTGGCAGGCTGGGTGGCAATCGCTCCAGGAAATGGGGGAACAATCTGAGGAGTGATCGCCCCTATTTTGAATAAAGGGTTGCTCCTGTGACTTGCTTGAGCGTCTGCAGCAGGGTTTTATCTTGATTGAGGAAAACGATGTGGGTTTGATCTGGACAGACCAGTTCTTTAATCAGCTTTTGGAGTAACTCTCCCCTGGCTGTTTCAGACTCAAATAAACTGGAACGGCGTAGAATGCCAAGAACGTATAAAGGGCGTTCCGGGAAGTATTGGAGGGTTTTTCGGACCAGGTAGGCTGTTTTAATCTGACGATAGCGTGAGAGTTGCTGAACCAATGCTGCGATCTGAGAAGCATCTAAAGCATGGGGTTCGAAGCGATCGTTGCCGGTAACAGAGGAACGTTCCTGCTGGGCCAGACGCATCTGTTCCTGGGAAACGTTCTGATTTGAGTCCTGAGTTTGGGTCAGTACTTCCGTCATGGCCTCCTGGAATTTGGCGTATTGACTGGAGGAGATTAAGCCCTGGGCCACTTCCTGGAGGCTGATATTGCCCTTGTTGTCTAGAGATGCGGCACTAACCCGCAGCACTCGATCGCTGAAACTGCAGGTCGGACAATGCTGGAGGTGAACTTCCAAACTGGGTGCGTAAACCCCCGACAGGGGATCGACCAGAGCCCCGGCTCGGCTGAATTGATCTTCCTGCAGCAGGTGCAGAAAATTTTCAGCAGTCTGGGGCGGGATGCTGCCGATGCGCTCCTGATTCCCATACCATTGTTCACAGCTTTCACAGAAAGGCACCCTGGCGCTAGCAAAAGCCATAGCTGCAATGATGGCATCAATGACGACAAACTCAAGGAACCAGTAGATCCAGGTACCCGTTTCCCCCAGGTTATTTTTCTCACTCCCAACCCGCCCGATGCTGACGCCCTGCTTGGCGCTGTATTTCACATAGCCCCAGAATCCCTGTGTGCCTGTTTGCTGTTTCAAGTAGGCATCAATCCAGCGATCGACTTCAGTGGGATCAATCTTACCGGCCTCTTGCCTGATGGCCCTGGAGGCTTCCAGACGAAAGTGGAAATAGCCGCTGCCATGCATGGAACCATAGAGGATGCCCCCGGCCAGAATCCCAAACAGCCCTGCGATCGCTGGATGTCTGACCTTTCCCCGACGAACCGCATTGCTCATGATGGCTCCTCCAATTCCGCCCATGGCGAGGGGAAACAGGATAATCAGATAGACAGCCAGGGAGATGAGATAGGTCAGGCCACCAATGGCTGCGCCACCGATCGCGGCGGATAGAATGAGCCACTGATAGCCAGCAGTGCTGACTTGGTTACTGGGGCGATAGGGTTTCATGGTCAGTCCTCATAGCATACGCTCGTCTTCCAGGATAAAGCCCCCTAAAAAGAAAAAGCTCAAAACTTTACGTTTGAGCCTGGTTAACCTATGCCCACAGTTGAAATCCACGCCGCTCTGATGGGCTACTCAGACCCACTCTGATCCTCTTTCCCTACCCCTCCAAGGAGAGGTGAGGAGAGAGGAGAGAGGTAAAGACGCGATGAATCGCGTCTTTACGACGATCGGGACGATCGCTGGGGACCCTGATAGTGAATCTTGCTGCCCCGATCCGAGACAAAATGACAGTTGCGATATCCCTGCCAAAGAGCTTTCCAGATGGGCTCTTTCGATTCCAGGTAGTATTCTCCTAAAACCGGTTTGATGGCTGCCGTCGCTTCTAGCAGATGGTAGTGGGGGATGGTAATGAAAATGTGGTGAGCCACATGGGTGCCAATGTTGTGGTGAATCGGGTCAATGAACCCATAGGTTCGATCGACGGTGGAAAGGGCTCCCTTCAGAAAATACCAGTCCTCTCCCCGGTACCAGGGAACCTCCACATCAGTATGGTGCAGGAAAGTCACCAGATCCAGCCAGACGACAAACACCACATAGGGCATGACATAGTAGTTCAGCAAGAAACCCAGGCCGTAGTGGAGACCCACACCAGCCAAAACTGCCAACATCAGGGCACAGCAAATGGTGCTGGTGATGACATCCCATTTCTCGTGGGGCCGAAATAGGGGACTTTCGGGCATGAAATGGGACCCCTGTTTACCGGGCGATCGGCGAAACAGGTATAGCGGGTATGCCACCAGGATGAGATGAAAGCGGGCCAGCTTTTCGTACCAGGGCATCTGGTTATACTGGCTCTCAGTCACAGGGTACCAACTTTCATCCGTATCGATATTACCTGTGTTGGCATGGTGGGTGCGATGGCTGATCCGCCAGCCATGATAGGGGACCAGAATGGGGGCATGGCTTAAATGTCCGATCAGGTTATTTAACCAGCGATAGCGGGAAAAAGACCCATGACCGCAGTCATGCCCGACTACGAATAAGGCCCAGAAGAGGGTGCCTTGCATCAGCCAGAAGAGGGGGAAAAACCAGGCTTGATCGATCAGGGCAGTTAGCCAATAGAGGAAGGCAATCACCCCGATATCAAGAAAAAAGTAGGCGAGCGATCGCCACAGACTGGATTGAAAGCAATGGGCTGGGATGGCGAGGCGCACATCGTGGAGTGTAAAAGGCAAAGACTCACGGGCGAGAGGACGGGTGATGAGATTAGAAGTCACGCAGGCTCCGAATAAAAAAACAAAGGCAGGAGCTACACGGTGAGCCCACAGTTCGCCTCAACCGTTAACGCCTACTAAGGAAGATATTGTAGTGCTTAACGTAACTTCATGAATGCGAGAAAATCCTGAGCTAGCTCTGGGGTCTAGCGGCTGTTTCTGCTTCTGGCACTTCTGGGGCCACGGGAGCGGTGTGATGACGATCGCCTGCTTGGGTTGATGGATGGCGACTTTGGCCAGGGCGAATGGCATCTCCCTATTTCCTGTTCTCCGTCAAAGGCATTAAGCTTATTTAACGAATGTTGGTTCGCGTGGAAAACTGAGGAGAGGATCTCTAAAATGAGTAGCCCTGGTTCATCTGGCCCTTTAAACCGGCGATCGCTAATTGCACTGACCTTGACCACCCTCGCGATCGGGGTGCTGGCTTCTGCCTGTCAGGAAACAACATCATCGGGTCCGGGCAGTAGCCCAACCGGTTCTGCTCCCACCTCAACAACTGCGGGAAACACAGTCAAAATTGTTTCCAGCCTACCGATGACAGGGAGTTCCCTGGGTCAGACTCAGACCATTGTGAATGGCATCAAACAGGTTTTAGAGGAGACAAATGCTACTGTTTGCGACGGCAAGCTCAAGATTGAATTTGAGATTATGGATGATGCGACCGCTGCTGCTGGCAAGTGGGATCCGGCCCAGGTGACCTCGAATGCGAATAAAGCGGTTTCAGACTCTTCTGTTGTCGCCGTTATTGGGACCTTTAACTCAGGGGCAGCCAAGCTCGCTATCCCAATTTTGAATAGTGCCAATGTGGTGATGGTCAGCCCAGCCAATACCTATCCAGGCTTAACGAAGCCCGGTAAAGGAGAGGGCAAGGAACCCGATGTCTACTATCCCAATGGCAAGCGGAATTACACGCGGGTGGTTCCAGCAGACGATCTCCAGGGCGCGGCTGGGGCCAACTGGGCCAAGTCTTTGGGGTTGAAGCGGGTCTTCATCCTGGATGATCAGGAATTGTATGGGAAGGGTATTGCCGATATTTTCGAGCAAACCGGTAAAAAAATTGGTTTGGAGATCCTCGGGCATGAAGGGATTGACGCGAAGGCCAGCGATTATAAGGCCCTGATGACGAAGATTAAAGCCCTGAATCCTGATTTGATCTACTTTGGGGGCATTACCCAGAACAATGCCGGACAACTGGTGAAGGATATGCGTAACGTGGGTATGACGCCAGATCAGGTGAAGTTCATGGGGCCAGATGGGATTTTTGAGCAGGCCCTGATCGATGCCGCCGGGAAGGATGCCGAAGGGGTGCTAGCCACCTTCGGAGGCGTGCCGGGGAGTCAGCTTCAAGGTGCGGGCAAGACCTGGTATGAGAACTACAAGAAAAAGTTCAATGCTGAACCGGAAGCCTATGCGGCCTATGGCTATGAAGCGGCCAGTGTGGTGGTGAAGGCGATCGGCAACGTCTGCAAGAACGATCGGGCCGCCATCCGAGATGCGGTTCTGGCCACGAAGGACTTTGATGGGGTGCTGGGGAAATGGAGCTTCGATCAGTATGGGGATACTACCCTGAGTACCCTGTCTGGGAATATGGTCAAGAACGGGAAGTATGAGTTCTCCCAGTTACTAAAGGCTGAATAGACCATGAAACAATGGCAATCGATCTTGCTATATTGTGGCGCGGCCTATTTGATCTTGCTGCTGGGGCCGATCGCGGGGCTGGATATTCCTCGCATTGTTGGGGAGATTGCTAAAAGCCCTGAAGTTTTGATCCAGCAATTGCTGGTAGGTCTGGTCAATGGAGCCATCATTGCCATCATTGCCCTGGGCTATACCCTGGTCTACGGCATCATTGAGCTGATCAATTTTGCCCATGGAGATCTGTATATGTTGGGGGCCTTTGCCTCTTTGTCCATGGTTGGGATGTTTAATGTCCAGGATGGAAGCCCCTTACAGGCAGGACTGCTGCCCATGCTGGCTGCTCTGGTGGTGTCCTCAGTCTTCTGTGCTGGACTGAATATGCTGGCCGAACGCTATGCCTACCGCCCTCTACGGAATGCTCCCCGGCTGGCTCCCCTGATTTCAGCGATCGGCGTTTCTTTTATCTTCATCAATGTGGGATTGTTCTGGGGTGGGTTACGCATTCTGTTCCCGATTATGGGAGCCAATGCAGCCGCCCCCAAGAGCTTTCCGGACCTGCTGCCCCGGATCGATATTCTAAAAGCGCTGGGGATTCAAACCAGCATTACGTTTACGACCAAGGATTTGATTGTCCTGGTGGTGGCGATCGTGTTGATGGTGGGGCTGAATCTGTTTGTCAACTATACGAAGCCTGGTAAAGCCATGCGGGCTACGGCCCAAAACCGAGATGCCGCCAGGATCATGGGCATTAATGTGAATCAGATCATTGCCCTCACCTTTTTGATTGGGGGAGCCCTGGCTGGGGCTGCCGGGTTACTGGTGGGCCTTTACAACAACACGGTGGTATTCACGATGGGGTTCACCGCTGGATTGCGAGCTTTCACGGCTGCTGTCCTGGGTGGCATTGGCAACATCGTGGGAGCCATGTTGGGGGGGGTGCTGATTGGGGTGCTGTCGGCCCTCAGTGATCAGTACCTTTCCAGCCGCTGGACCAATGCCTGGGTTTTTGCCGTTCTGGTGATTATCCTGGCGTTTCGTCCCGGTGGCCTGCTGGGTGAAAACGTGCAGGAGAAGGTCTAGTGCAGATGTTGCAAATGATTCGGGTGGGGGGCGGCTTGGGGGTGATTGCGGCCCTCACGGTGCTCATCTTTGGTGGCTGGAGTAGTGCTGTCATTGGCTGGCTTTTGGGTGCTGGAGCCGGATTGATTGCCTGCCAGGGTAAGCGAGTCTCGACCTTGCTAGGGGGAGCTCTCCTGGGGAGCCGGGTTGGGTTCACCCTGGGGGGCTGGATTTTGGTGGCGGCATTGCTGGAAGGGTTTTTGCTGCGTCGGATCTCGGGTCAACCTGCGGTACCATTGCTGCAACCCTGGCTGGCGGGATTGCTGGGGCTGGGGCTGGCCGGATTGTCCGGCACAGTGATGGGGGCGTTACAGAGTCTGGGGCAGCGTATTTGGGCCACCCGAGGGCTGCTGGCGATCGGTCTGCTGCTGTTTCCGCTGGTCGATCGCTGGGCTGCAACCAAATGGACTGCGGCAGTGATCCAGATGATGATTTTTATCATGCTGGCCTTGGGGCTGAATATCGTGGTGGGCTTTGCTGGGCTCCTTGATCTGGGGTATGCTGCTTTTTTTGCGATCGGGGCCTATACTACGGGCTTTCTTTCCTCCTCCCAATTGGGGATTCAGGGGAATTTCTGGCTGGTGATCTGGGCATCAGCAGCGGTAGCAGCTCTCTTTGGGGTGATTCTGGGGGCACCTACCCTGCGATTGCGAGGGGATTACCTGGCCATCGTCACCCTTGGTTTTGGGGAAATCATTCCGGTTGTCTTCCGCAATCTGACCAGCATCAAAATTTACGAACCCATTTCCAGTCTGGTGGCTACGATCGCCAATCGTCCAGAACTGGCCCTCTGTCTGGTCGGTTGTGTCAAACCCCTGAATCTGACTGGAGGGGAAGCTGGGATTAACCCGATCGGACGCCCTTACCTGCCGGGGATTGGGGAATTTCAGCCCACCAATGATCTGCCCTGGTACTATCTCATCCTGGTGTTGCTGGTGCTGGCCTACTTTATCATTGGGCGGTTGCGGGATTCTCGTCTGGGAAGAGCCTGGACGGCGATCCGGGAAGATGAGCTGGCCGCCAGTGCCATGGGGATTAATCTGGTCAAAACAAAGCTGCTGGCCTTTGCCATGGGAGCAACCTTTTCTGGTTTTGCCGGGGCTTTCTATGCAGCCTACATCAGTGCTATCTTCCCCAGTGTGTTTGACTTCTCCGTGTCCGTCATCATTCTCTGTATGGTCATCCTGGGAGGGTTGGGAAATATGACTGGTGTGATTCTGGGGGGGATTATCATCATGGCTGCCGATCGGCTGTACCTGCCCCAACTGGCTCAGGTTTTGAAGGGGATTTTGACGACCTCGGTCTTTCCGGGGGTTGCCAATCCACAACTGCGGGATTTTTTGGCCACCAGTGTGGACCCCATTCAAATGCGATTGCTGCTGTTTGGGCTTACCCTGGTGATCATGATGATTGTTCGCCCGGAAGGGCTGGTTCCTGATGCGGTGCATCAGGCAGAATTACATCAGGTTGAAGCAGAGTTGCTTCCCCAGGAGGTTAAGAGCGTCTGATGCCATTGCTGGAAGCCGAACAATTAACCATGCGGTTTGGGGGTCTGGTGGCCGTGAATCAGGTGAACCTGAGCCTGGAAGCTGGGATGATTGCCAGCCTGATCGGTCCCAATGGAGCTGGCAAGACCACGTTCTTCAATATGTTGACGGGGATTTACAAACCGACCCTGGGCCGTCTACGCCTGAGCGATCGGGAGATTACGGGTCTGTCGCCCGATCGGCTAACTTCCCTGGGCATTTCCCGCACTTTCCAGAACATTCGTCTGTTCAACAATATGTCCGTTCTGGATAATGTGCTGGTGGGTCGCCATAGTCGCCTGAAGACAGGGCTGCTCGGAGCCGTGTTACGTCCCCAGCGAGTGCGGAATGAGGAGGAGCAGGCCAGACAGCGAGCCCTGTACCTGCTTGATTTTGTTGGGCTGGGAGCTGAAAAGGCCAAAGAGAAAGCCAAAAATCTATCCTACGGGGATCAGCGTCGTCTGGAAATTGCCCGAGCTCTGGCTTCCGATCCTCAAATTCTGTTGCTGGATGAACCTACCGCCGGGATGAATCCAAATGAGACGGCAGATCTGACTCGTTTTATCAAGCAGATCCGGGATGAACTGGGGCTGACGATTCTGCTGATTGAACACGATATGAAAGTGGTGATGGGCATCTCCGATCGGGTCAGTGTGATGGAGTATGGCTGCAAGATTGCCGAAGGGACGCCCACCGAGATTCAGCGCGACCCTCGTGTGATCGAAGCTTACCTGGGCAAAGAGGAAGCTTAGGGCGTACCTGCTGGCTGAGTGGCTTGGCCTGAGCTGGTCACAGGGAGGGATCGGACCCTAGCAGTGAACTAGCTTGGCTGACGATCGCTGGCTGGAGGCACAGGGTTGAGCTGACTTCCTGTAGCACATTTCATCGCTCTGCAATTGCGTCGGAATTTTGAAACGGGAGGAGGTGGGGGCAGGGTGCCGCATAGTTTCTGGAGATTCACGACTCGACCATCTGACATCTGGATAAAGCAGAAGGGTTCATCCAGGAGAGGATTTTGGGGACTTGCCCCCTGAGGCGCTGTTGTTTGCACCTGGGCGTTATTAGATCCAGACTGAGCATTGCTGGTCCTGGATTGGGTTAGCGCAGTTTCGGAGCATAGAACCAGAAGCAGACTGGAAATTAAAACAATTCGATATCGATATTTCCACATGCGAGTTATGTTCCCACAATTTTATTGGCATCAGTAGCGGATGGTGGAACCCCCATACAGGTCCCTGCTGGCCTTTAATAGAGGGCCTCTACTGAATCTAAAGGGGCGAAGCAGACCCCATTGGAGGAAATCCTTCGCCCCTTCAGAACATTAGACCTGATGATGGACTGTTGCCGTGGCTTTACCCAACGGTATCGCCTTCAGGTTGATCGTTAGTCGTCATCATTGTCTTTACGACCTTTGGGGCCAAGGTCGATCGCCTGACCTTGAACCGTTGCCGCTGACGGAACCCCCAGCAATTTATTAATCGTGGGAGCCACATCAATGTTGCGAATGGTGCCAATGTTACCCTTCCGCTTGATGTCTGGACCGGCTGCGTAGAACACAGAACTCAGTTTGAGAATGGTCGGGTCATACCCATGGGCCCCATAGAAGTTAGGAACGGATAAGACGACTGGGGTGGTCGCTGAATCTCCTTTCCGCAACATTACTGGGTTCTGCGTGCCATCAAAGTTATACCCATCGCTCATAATTGCGAAGACATCTCCCGTGTCCTGGCCGACAAACTCGCCGGTTCCCAGACCAAAGGTGGGGTCATTGATGTCGGCAGGCAAAGGCCGGGGATAAATCTTATCGAATACCTTCTGGCTGCCGTTAGGCGCATAGTTCGGGTTCGTATCCACCAGCTCGTTAAGGGCCTGGACAATTTGCTGCTGCAGGGTAATGTAGTCAGTTCTGGAAACTGTACCGTTAGGCTCCCGGCCCTGCAGGTTGATGTAAACGTTGACCGCCGGACCAGAGGTCACAGCCCGTACCTGGCTGGTATTGAAGCCTTTGCTGGCCAGGTAGTTATTCAGGTTGACGGCGGTGTGGAACGTGGAAAAACCGTGGTCAGATACCACGATGATGTTGCTCTTGGGCACCCCCCGTCTGGTGGTACCCACTGCATTGATAATGCGCTGAACCGCATTGTCAGCAACTTGATACGCCGTCTCCAGGTAGCTAAAATAGCGAGCGATCTTAGCCTTATCCTGGCCAGCCCCAATAGAGTTGGGATCTAAAAAGTTAGTGGCTTGACGGGAATCACCAATCAGGAACTGGTGCTCAGAACCATCTGGCTGCTCAATGTAGAGCATGACCAGATCGGCATCAGGATTCTTCTCCAGTGCGCGTAAAGCGATCTGGGTTTGATAATCAACAAAGAGTCGCACCTGGTCCTCGTAGATAGCTTCCAGTTCCAGATCTGGGAAGTTCGTAAATCCAGGACTCAGCCTCTCCGGAATCCGGAAGTCAGGCTGGGGTGCCCAGAATCCGACGTTATTGTTGATATCATCCACATCTGCCAGAACTGCTGCGTTGCGAGGAATTGCATTGGCGGAATAGCGAGCAATCCGCACGGTGCTCAGATCAGGAGCCAGATTGCTAACATAGAAGGCATTTCCAGCCTTGGTGGTGCTTCCCTCCAGATAGAACAGGGCAGACTTCTGCGCCTTTGCTTTCACATAGGCAGGGCCAGTGGATGGCAAGCTAAAGGGACCGGGCTTGATGCCCTGGGTCGCATCAAAAAACACCAGGGTATCGTAGTTGACTTTGTTATCCTTCGTGGTGTCTAGGGCCGCAACGTTAAAAGAGTAGGTCACCCCCCCTACCACATAGGCGGGCGTATCAGCAAGAGTGGCTTGTTGAATCGGGCTGAAGGAAAACTTACCAGCCGCTTTGAGCTGGTCGATCGTTTGCGCTGGAGCCGGACTGAAGTCAGCGGCAGTCAGGCTAAATCCCTTCGCCCCCTGACCGGCAAATGCTCCAAAGGGTACCGTGTAGGCAACAGTTCTTTCAGCGGCAGGTTGGATGATCGGACTGTTGGTTAAACCAGGCACCCGCACATCCACCCCATCGCCACCGGGGAAGGTAGCCGTCACAACCTTTTTCCCACGCTCCTGCAGATTAATCCACAGGGGCTCAGCGGTGGGGCTGGCCAGTGGTGCCGGGCCATTGATGGAATAACCTCCGATCGGAGCCCCAAACCCACTGATATTGCTGGTGAATGGGCTGGCTACCAGATGGAAGGTGTTGGCGTTAATGTCATTTTTAGCCGCCGAGGAACCGGTGGCGATCGCCACATGACAGGCAGCGGTGAGGGAGGCACTGCAGGTGATGTTACGCTCGGCGTAGACTCCCTTACCCTTGAGCAGTCCGAGTCCACGCTGGGAACTGAGGACGTTCTGATCCAGGTACCGGTCGATCAGAAATGGCGATGCCCCATCCAGGGAAATCAACACTACTTTGGGATGAGGTTTGGCGGAATTAGCCGCTACCTGGTAATTGATTCCGATCGTGAGAAAAAAGGCCAGCAGAATCAACGCGGTGATCTGTCTGAGGGGATGCTTGAAAAATCTCTGAATAATTTGAAAAGTTCTAAGTAAATTTTCGGCAATAGAGCGCCTGAGCCTGGATCCAAACTCGATTAGATTACCCACTTAATCCTTCCTTGATGTCCGCAACTTTACTGAGAAATTGTCAAGTAATTTATCAATGGGGCATTAAGCAGAAGCTATGGGAGGCTTAAGGGGATAATTTTTCATAGAAACTTTACATAATGGGAGAGATAACACAAAACCCATGAGAACCAGCCAAATGAGACCCTTTGGATTTCAGGCAGACTTGACTTGAATCTCTATGAAGTTTTTGTCAATATGCCAGCTATTAACCTCTCGTTAAATTTCGCTTATCATATCTTCTCCCTTCTTCCTGATAGCATCTCTAACTTGAAGCCACTTTTTTCCCTCACCTCCGGCAAGGGATGGGAGTAAAACCCCCTTTTCCAGGGAACTCTCTCAAATGTCCCATCAGTCTCTTAGGATCGTGGATTTAATAACTCAGCCCTCACCCTAGCCCTCTCCCAAAGGAGAGGGAACAAGAGTTTTAGCTCCCTTCTCTTGCGGGAGAAGGGTTGGGGATGAGGGTAATTCATATTTGCATTCAGCAAAGCCTTATTTAATTCTCATTCCTGAGTCGGAAACTCTTGGTCGGAAAACTGTTGTGCCCAGATGTGCAAATTTTTGCAAAACTGTTTATCTACCCCCAGCCTGAATGATGCAAAACCTCTGCTCATCTGATCCAACTTTTGGATTCTCCGCTTGCGACACATTGCATCTGACGGAGAAGGGAGCCGATCAGACCCAGAAGATTCGATCCCTGCGTCATGTGCTGGTTTTGCTCAGCCTGTTTTTTTGTGTAGAACTGGGTGCAGGCATCTGGAGTCACAGCCTATCGCTTCTGGCTGATGCTGAACATCTGCTGTCTGACCTGGCAGCTCTGGGCATAGCGCTGGGAGCTGCCTGGCTCTCCCGTTTTGCTAGTCGCTGGCAGGTATTGCACCGCTTACGCCTGGAAACTATGGCAGCATTGATCAATGGGATGAGTCTGGCTGGGGTTGCCTTCTGGATCGTGCAGGAGGCTATGGCCCGGTTTCAGACGCCGTCTCCTGAAATTCTGGGGTTGCCTATGCTGGTGACTGCCCTGGTGGGACTGCTGATCAACAGCATCAACGTGGCCTGCTTACATGGGTGCAGTCATCAAGATCTGAGTACCAAGGGAGCTTTTTTTCATGTCCTGTCCGATGTGATCAGTTCCGTCGGAACCGTTCTGGCCGCGATCGCAGTCATCTGGTTGGATTGGTCTTGGGCAGATGGGGTGATCAGTTTAATGGTTGCCGGATTGATTGCCCTGTTTTCTGCGTACCTGGTGGTTCAATGCGTCAGTTGCTTACTGGGCTATCGTTCAGATACCTCCGTCTCTCTCTGCCACTGTCCGACTGGGACTGCAGCCTACGATCGGCAGCAGGCCGAGAAACTCCTGTTTCCCTCTTTGACGGACATTGTTTGATAAGGGCAGTGGCATGTTTATAGCATCTGGGTAGCTCCAGTTACCCAGGGGGAAGACACGGTAAGGTAAAATAGTCCGTCAGATCCAAACCATGCTCCATGCTAGAAGTTCAGGACATTCACACCTATTACGGCAACATCCATGCCCTCAAAGGCACTTCCCTGTACGTTGAAGAGGGAGAGATCGTCACCTTGATCGGGAGCAATGGAGCCGGAAAAACCACCACGCTGCGAACGATTCAGGGATTGTTGCGTCCCAGTCAGGGCACGATTCGCTTTAACGGACAGGCACTGGAGGTTCTCTCTGCCGAGGCGATCGTTCGGTTGGGCATCTCCCAGAGTCCGGAAGGCCGACTGGTGTTTCCCCGCATGACGGTGCTGGAGAACCTGGAGATGGGAGCCTTTTCCCGGAATGACAGATTGGGCATCAAATCAGATCTGGAACGGGCTATGGTGTTGTTTCCCCGGCTGAAAGAACGGGTGAATCAGAAAGCGGGCACCCTCTCCGGCGGGGAACAACAGATGCTGGCGATCGCCCGGGCCTTGATGGCCCGCCCCCGCTTGCTGCTGCTGGATGAACCCAGTATGGGTCTGGCTCCCCTGCTAGTGAGTCAAATCTTTTCCATCATCAAAGATATCAACAGCCAGGGAATGACTATTTTACTGGTGGAACAAAACGCTCGCATGGCCCTCAGCGTGGCCCATCGAGGCTATGTCCTGCAAACAGGCCAGATTGTGTTGACAGGCACGGCTAAAGAATTACAGGTGAATGAGACGGTGCGGAAGGCTTATCTGGGGGAGAACTAGGGCTGTCTTCCTGCTGCCAGGCCAGTAACTCAAGGGGCTGCTGACCCAGAACGGACACCACAACTGGATCTCGACTGAGCAAACAGGCTGTTTCCCCTGGGGTTAAAACCAGATCGCTGCCCTCGATCGTGAGCCAGGCAATGCCTGCGACAACCTGCACTTTGTGATATTCCGGCGGAATTCGAAAGGTTTCGTTTCGATTCAAGGTCAGGTAGGCGGTAACAACAAATTTGGGTGTGCTGTCTAGCATAGGTGCGACAGTCCTCTGACTGGGGGAGTGAAGGATTGAAGGAGAGTTTCCTCTACTCTTAACCTTAGAGAAGTGGGTAAACCCTGACATCGTCCAGCCGACTCACCCAGTCAGGTGAGAGCCTGGTACAGCCGGATCTTGGGTTTACGGAAAAATACTGGCTTTTTCTATGAAGATTCTGCAAAGTCTCAGGGCAGTGTTTGCTAGAAAACACGGGCTTCGATCGCGCAATCAGTAGGATGACTTCGGTATCACATTTCACTCCTCTCAATCTAAATCTGGAAGCCAGTTTCGTCCATGAGTTTGTCAACTATAGTTTATCGACTTCGTCTGACACCCATGATCGCAGGGGTCAGTTGTCTGATTGGGTTTGCGATCGTGCTTGGCTCTGGAACGCTTCAGCCTGTTCAGGCTGAGACCCGGCAAGTTAACCTGACCCTAACCTCTGGGGGATATGCCAACTTTGCTGATCTGCGGCAGCAAGCAGAAGCCATGGCTGCCGACTCCATCCAGCAATTTTTCCTCCAGAATCCTGCTGCAGATGAGGTCTCAGTCAAGATTACGGGTGAGCACAATGGAACGGAAGTTCCGCTTTTGTTCTTAACCGTTTCCCGGAGCAACTGGAAGCAGACCCCCAGCATTCAAGCCTGGGCCAGGTATTTCAGTAGTTCTGAGAAATTGTTGGGATTCATCAAGCCTCAACCAGTTGGCCTCTCGATCGCCCTCATCGATACGCAATATCGACAGGCTCTGAAGGAACAGGCTGCCTATCGAGATGATTGAGGGGACTGTCTCCCCTTATGTGAAGAGACAGTCAATTAACTCTGGCTTGACCTGGTCTTAATTTTCTAGCCTTATATTTTCTTTGGCTTAGTAGCAAAACCTACCATTTTTGCCCCTATAGACCTGAGCTTTTCTGCCTTAACCTGTGGCGATGAGATTTTACTGAGGTCTGACCAGGAATTCTTTCAGGTTCAGATAGTCTGCCATTCCATCTAAAGTTTGCCTACTTGAAGTTGTTTTTCTCCGTCCAAGTTCTATTTACTGATCACCAGAGAGAGTTCTATGTCTAATTTAAGCCGTCGGCAACTGCTGATGTTTTTTGGAGCCAGTGCGGGTGCTGCTGCTATTGCTCCCGAAGTAGGCGAAGCCCTGCTGGGTCTGGGGTCCACTGCTGCTGAAGCTGCTGCGCCGCTCGCCTTCACTGCCCTATATCTGCCCAGCCCGCTGCCCATCCACAAGGTTCTGAGAAGCTATCAGCCCACGGGTGGTTTTAATACGGATGGCAGCCCCAAGTTTGCCCTCAAAACCCCTTCTGCCAATCCCAAGCCAGCATCCTATGCGGTAGTGGATGATGTGGTTGTGCCTCCCGAATACGATCGCTATGTGATCGTAGGCTGGGGTGACAAGGTGTTTGCCAACACCCCCTACGCCAAAGCCTCTGACTACTTCGGTTACAACTGCGATTACACCGGCTACGTTCCGGTAGCAAGCAGTGCAGATGACGTGTACCTCTGGGTCAACCATGAATACGTCTCCTTCCCCATCGCAGGTAGCGCTCCTGGCGCAGTTGCCTCTGTACAGACTCTGCCCGGCACCTATGAGCCTGTGATCGGTAAGCCCCTGCCTGCGACCAGAAACACGGAACTGGATGGGGAATTCCTCTACAACACCGGCGGTTCCATTGTTCGGATCACCCGCACCGCTGCCAACGGACGCTTCGTTGTGAACGGGAATAAGGCTGGCAACTGGCGCGTCCATGGCCTCTCCGGTTTGGGTCTGAATGCTACCCGGCCCGGTGGCTTCCCCAGCAACTGGGGTGCTGCGGACTATCAGCAGGGGGATGACCGTTACCTGATTGGTACCGGACCAGCGGTTAAGGATGTGTTCGAGAAGGTCAACACCGATAGCCTGGGCAACAAGATCATCGGCACCAGCTTCAACTGTTCCGGTGGCACGACCCCCTGGTATACCATCATGTCTGCTGAAGAAAACTTCCAGGGTGGCGGTGCCTTCTTCTCTGGCGTGACCGAAGGGATCAAGAAGGATGGAAGCCAGGCTGGTTACACCGCAGGCACCACCGGTGAGCGGTTCGGTCAGGTGGGCGAGAAGTACGGCTGGATGGTCGAAATCGACCCAGCCAACCCAAGCTGGAGAGTCCGGAAGCACAGCGCTCTGGGTCGTTTCCGCCACGAAAATATCACCATGCGGGTGGAAGCTGGCAAGAAGCTGGTGGCCTACATGGGTGACGATCGTCGGGGTGGTCACACCTGGAAGTACGTCAGTAAAGGGGTTGTGGCTGATCCCACCAGCAAAGCCAACAGCGCATTGCTGGAAGACGGTACCCTCTACGTGGCCAAGTTTAATGAGAATGGTACCGGTGAGTGGATTCCACTCACCCTGGACACGCCGACCAACCCCGTTTCCCCCGGTGTGATCTCTCAGATCGCCTACGATGCTTTCCCCCAATTCCGCACGGGGGCGGTGCCAGCAGCTTCTAGCGCTCAACAGCGTCTGGTCAATGGCCTGGTCAACCTGCCCCGACGGGCTGGTGTTGCCGGTCAAACTGCTGAGGGTGGGTTCCTGGCGGTTACCCGCCTGAACGAAGCTACGATTCTGCCTGCTTACCAGGGCAAGAAACTGAGTGACTTCTACGATAACCTGGGCGCAATCCTCTGTGATGCCTATCCGGCAGCGAACCTGGTGGGTGGTACTCCTACGGCTCGTCCAGAAGATCTGGAAGTCAGCCCCCTCGACCCCCGTCAGGTCTTCATCGCCTACACCGATGGCGCTCCTGGTAGCGATGGTTATCCCGATGCCCGCATTTTCCAGGTGGCTAAGTTCAGTGCATCTGTGAACGCAACCCAGCAGCCCGGTGGTCTCTACCGGATTACGGAAGACAGTGCCGACAGCACGGGTACAACCTTCCAGTGGATCAAGTACAACCAGGGTGGAGAAGCAGGTTCTCAGGGTGCTTCTGGTTTTGCCGCTGTGGATAACCTGGCTTTCGACCCCCTGGGTAACATCTGGGGTGTCACGGACATGTCCACCGGTTTGCACAACGGTTTCCAGGAGGGAACCAGCGGCACTCCCCTGACGATCAACCACACGGCGATTGGCGATGTCTCCAACTTCGTCGGGGTATTTGGCAACAACTGGATGTTCTATGTCCCCACCAGCGGCCCCAATGCGGGTCAGGTGACTCCCTTTGCCTACGGCCCAGTTCGCTGTGAGATGACAGGCCCAACCTTTGTGGGTAACACCCTGATTGTCTCCGTGCAGCACCCTGGTGAAGATTGCCCGATCGACGATGGCACCGTCCTCACCCGGACGACCGAAATGCTGGCCCTGGATGGTACCCTGTTCAACCAGACCCGCAGCGTAAATCGGGGCAGCTCCTGGCCCGGCAACCTGCCTGATGCGGCCTTCAGCGCTGGTACGAACAACTTCAAGGGTGCCCTCCCCCGTCCGACCGTGATCGGGATCCGTCGCAAGACTGGCAACCGCTTCATCTAAGTTCTGTTAACCTGAGTTCTGTTTAACCAAAGGGGACGCGATCGCGTCCCCTTTTTTCAGGGATTGGCCAGGATTGCATCCAGCAATAGCTCAACCCCATAGCGGATTGGATCCGTACAGGGCAAGCCAGTTTCAGCCTGAGTCTGGTCGATCGCCGCCCTGGCCGCTGTCTCATCCAGATGGGCTGTATTGAGGGCGATCGCGGCCACCTTGGCTGGGGTAAAGGCTCCGCCAGCAGCGGCCACCGTCTGATAGAGGTGAATCACCTCTGGCAACGGCGGAATGGCTACGTCCGGAAAGGTACGAATATGGGTCTGGCCAAAGCGATGGGCCAGAATCAGGTGGGTGGGTTGGGCTCCGCGCAACAGAGGCAATGTGGCGGTGGAAGCTGGATTTAGCAAAGACCCCTGCCCTTCAACATGCACAATGTCTTGCCCTGGTCCCACCCGCATCAGCCATTCTTCTACTGCACCGGAAGCAAAATCCACCCGCACTGCATCCAGGGGTACCCCCACTTCTCCCAGCATGAGGGCAGTCTGTCCCGTGCCAATGAAACGGGAGCGCAGGCCCTGTCGCAGAGAAGCCCGATGCAGTTCTAGTCCTGTGGTCATTTTGCCGATCGACATATCGGTGCCCACCGCCAGCACCCGCCGACAGGTGAGTTGTCGCGCCCGTCCACTGCCCACCGTCAGACCCGTAGGCTCCTGACGCACATCCCAGATCCATTGCCCTTGGCGCAATTCTTTCTGAAAGGTCGGTAGCATCGGGGTATGCAGGCCATTAACGATCGACAATCCCGCATCGATCGCCCGCTCAATCTCATGCATCCAGACTGCTGGTAAGGCTCCTCCGGATGGGGCAATGCCAATCGCCAGCACCTGGGGCTGAAAGGCCAGGGCTTCCACCACAGAAGCCACGATCGGAACCTGTCGCGGTATCCCTGTTAGCTCTGGCAGGGATGCTCCAGCGGTGTCCGCGTCGATCACGGCGACGATCGTGGTTGGACTGTAGCGCAACAGGGACAGTCCTGTTTTCCCCTGGACGCCCCGCACGCCATCATGGAGCAAAATTGCCATGCGGGTTTCAGGGTTGCGAATAATTTCACTGGGATTTCTCATTTGTCATTTGCCATTGGATTGATCCCCACCTGGGAGGGGTGGCCCGCAGGGCCGGGTTGGGTTGGGTCATTGGCGATCGGCTTTGATGCCCAGGCCAGGGAGGTCTGGAGGAATCAGGCATCCATTCTGAAGGTAGGCTCCGGTAAAGGGATCATCCAGCAGGTTGAGGTGGCTGTCCAGATCCAGGTGATCGGCTAAGGGAGAGAGATGGGCCATGGCGGTGTTCGCCAGAGTACTGTCAGAGTAACATCCAAACATGACCTGCAGCTCGCAGGCTCGGGCGGTATGGATCATCCGCAGGGCTTCTGATAACCCTCCAGATTTCATCAGTTTAATGTTGATGCCATGGATCCGATCGGCCAGCAAGGGAATGTCCCGACTGGTAAAGCAACTCTCATCCACAAAGATGGGTAGGGGAGACTGGCGGTATAGCTTGACTAGTTGACATTCCTGGCCTCTGGTCATGGGTTGCTCAATATAGGTAACCCCCTGTTCCGCCAGCCAGTGACTCATTTGGATGGCTTCATCCAGAGTCCAGCCACCATTGGCATCTACACTTAGTTTTGTACCTGCTGGGACTTCTGCCAGCACTGCTGTCAGCATGGCTCGATCTGCCTCCACCCCTGCCGGACTGCCCAGTTTGACTTTCACAGCCTGGGCCTGAGTTAACTGCAGCCAGTCTCGCACGCGCTGCTGAGCAATATTGGGGGGATTAATGCCGATCGTGACTGAAGTGGGGCCAATTTTTTCCCGATCCAGCCCCCACAGTTGCCAGAGGGGCAGGCCCACAGACTTTCCCAACCAGTCCAGCAGGGCTGTGTCGATCGCGGCCTGGGCTGCCGAAGGGAGGGACTGGAGTAGGGGAGCGATCGCCTGTTGCTCCAGGGGACTGTAGGAGGCCAGCAACGGGATAGCCTGCTGCAGGGCATGGACGATCGCCTCGGTGGTTTGGGGGCAGTCCCCGATCGAGAACGGAGATCCCTCTCCCCAGCCTTCGATGCCCTCGTGCTGCACTCTGACCCAGACATTTGTGCTCTGCGCCGTTGTTCCCCGACTGATCGTCAGAGGAAACCGCTTATGCACCGTGAAGGCCTCAACCTGGATTTTCATGGTTGGTCATTAGTCACTGGTCACTTGTTGAATTGCACATTCTTGATTTCAAGTGATCCATCAGGAAGGTTTCGCCATCCATCCCGGAGGCCAATTGTTCCACGGTCAATAACTAAGTAAAATGCCACATCAGCGGATCGTCATCCAGGTAATCCGTAACCAGGCGACCGATCGCGTCAATTTCCTGTAACTCGCTGTCGGAGAGGATAATTTCAACCGCACCCGCATTTTCATTGGCCTGTTCGGCATGCCGTGCCCCAACGATCGCGCTGGTCTGGGGTTGGGCAATTAACCAGGCCAGGGCCAGATTGCCCAGGCTCACCTGTTTGCGCTCGGCGATCGGGCGCAGTTGATCCAGGGCTTGCTGGGCTCGCTGGTAGTTGTCTGATTCAAACAGGCGGTTCTTGGAGCGATGATCGCCGGGTTCAAACTGATGGCTCAGGTCAAATCTGCCGGTTAACAGTCCCTGGGCCAGGGAAGAATAGGCCAGGATGGAGATGTTGTGGGCCGTGCAGTAGGGCATGGCGTCTTTTTCCACCTGCCGCCAGAACAGGGAATAGGGGGGTTGCAGACTATCAATCCGGCCATACTGGGCGGCCTCTTCAATTTGAGCTTTGGAAAAATTGGAAACCCCGATCGCCCGAATCTTGCCTTGCTGCTGGAGATCGGTCATGGCCCGCATCGTTTCTGAGATCGGCACCACTTCGCTGGCAAAAGATCCAGAGGGCCAGTGAATCTGGTACAGGTCAATGTAGTCTGTTTTCAGGTTCTTCAGCGACCGATCGCAGGCTTCGATCACCTGATCGTACTTGAGGTGATTGGCAAATACTTTCGTAGCCAGAACGGCCTGATCCCGCACATCGCCAATAGCCCGACTGACAATCTGTTCCGAGTGGCCTTCCCCATAGACTTCGGCGGTGTCGATCGTAGTGATACCCGCCTCAAACGCCGCCCGAATGGCTCGCGTCGTCTCTGCATCATCGATGCCCACCCACATGCGTTTGCCCGCCTGCCAGGTCCCCATAATCAGGGGTGTAATCTGGATATCTGTGTTGCCCAATTGCCGAGTTTTCATCCGCGATTTTACTCCTTGCAAACCTTATGCCTGCTTGCGATCGGCTGTGACGACCAATCGGGTTCCCCCAGCCGGAGCAAAGGTCAACCCTCGACGAGCCGCTTGGGGCGGCTTTTTCTCAACCGATTTCAAAGAATAACGGGAGAGAATTTTGGCCAGGGCCAGTTTCATTTCAAACAGGGCAAAGGCCATCCCGATACAGCGCCGACTACTACCGCCGAAGGGTAAAAACTCATAGGGGGAAAACTGCCGCTCCAGAAACCGTTCTGGCCGGAACTGGTTGGGTTCTGGATACAGATCCGGACGATGATGGGTGAGATAGATGCAAACGGACAGAACAGTTCCTGCTGGCAAGTCATAGTCCAGCAGTTGCATCGGGACCTGCAACACCCGTGAGAAGGTGAAGAAGGCGATCGGCACAATTCGCAGAGTTTCCTGGCAGACCGCACTCAGATAGGGGAGCTGGGCAATGTCCATCGGTTCTGCCTGGTCCAGATCGATCGTAGCCAGTTCCTGCATCAGCCGCTCTCTCACGTCCGGCAGATAGTGAATCCAGCCCAAGGCCCAGGTGAGGGAATTGGCTGTGGTCTCTTGCCCCGCAATCAGCAACGTCATCAACTCATCCCGCAGTTCCTTATCGGTCATCCCCTGACCCGCTTCATCCTGGACCGCCATCATCAGGCTGAGGATATCGTCTCCGGGGGGAATAGTGCCCTGGCGGCGATCGTGGATTTCCTGGTATAGGAGCCGATCCAGTTGTTCCCGTTGCCGTAAGAACCGGCCCCAGGGACTCCAGGCCCCCCAATCCTGCTGCAAGCCTCGGAAGAACAGGGCACTGGTGGTCACGGGTGAGGTAAAGGCATTCATCATGGCCGAGAGAATGGCGCTGATTTGCTCAAATCGCTCCCCTTCCTGCAGCCCAAAAACTGCTCTGAGGATCACTCGCAGGGAAATCGCCTGCATACTGCTGTGGACGGCAAAGGGGTGCTTTAAGGACCACTTGTCAATCACTTGGTCTGTAATCTGGCCAATCAGTTGACCATAGGCCCGCATCCGTTCCCCATGAAAGGGTGGGGTCAGTAATTTGCGCCGTTGCAGATGCCGATCGCCATCCAGCAAAAACAGGGAGTCTGTGCCGACAAAGGGCAGCAGCACTTGATTGGCAGAACCCGATTCAAATTTTTTGGGATCAGCCGTAAAAATTTCCTGAATGGCTTTGGGATTGCTGATCACGACCAGCGGGGGAAACCCATGAAACTCATCTACAAAAATATCCCCATACTGGTGAGCCAGGGCTTCCAGCCGTTTCACCGGCCATAAAATAATGCCCAACGTTTTCAACAACTTCGAACCATCGGCAGCACGGGGCAAAGGCTTGCGGATTGGCGTTGGAGGAGTTTCTGTCTGGCTGCTCATGATGAATGCTCCTCTGACTCGTTGACCAGATCCAGCACAGCCTCAGTGCGTTGAATCTGGTCAGAACTGAACCCGGCCTGTTTTAAGTCTTCGGCGAGAAACGCCCGATCGCGATACCGGCTCTCCAGGGCGATCGCCTGCCGGTAAGATTCCCGTGCTGCTGCCCGATCGCCAGAACCCAGATGAGCAATAGCTGCTGCCACCAGAGGGTGGGGATTGCTCGGTTCCAGTTTGGCAGCCTTCTGGGCCATGTCGATCGCTACCTTGTAGGACTTCAAGCGCTCATAGGCCAGACTTAGATTGTAATAGGCAATTTCATTATCGTCTTGCAGGAGCAAAGCCCAGCGATGGGTGAATAGGGTCCAGTTCAAATCTCCCTGGACCAGATAAACAATGCCCAGGGCATTGAAGGCCGGAACATTGGTGGAATCGAGGCGAATGGCCTGCACCAGGGACTCTGCCGCTGCCTTCTCCTGGGTGGCCAGATGCTGAGTCCAGCCCAGGAGCACCCAGCCGGAAGCGGTCTTGGGATCCAGTTTCACCGACTTTTGGAAAGCGGCGATCGCCGCCGGAAACTGGCCCTCATTGCGATAGCGCAATCCCAGTTCCCGATATTCAGTAGCCGTGGTAGCTGCCAGGGCTGGAAGTGCGATCGGGGATAGAAACCCGAAGGCAAACAACAGGATTGGAACGCACTTAAATTCTTTCCAAAACACAGATGACTCCTGGCAATCTCACAATTCACATTCGGCCTGAAGGCGTAAATTTTCCATGACTGAAGGCAACACCCGCTTGAATTTTCGCCCCAGGAGAAAGCCGAATAAACCACCCAAAAAACCCGAAAACCGAATTTCATGGGTAAATTTTGTCAATCCTTCCCGATCAGAAAAGGAGCGACGGATCGTTAATTGGCTTAAGAATAGCGGGATGGTAAAGGCGTAGCTTTCACCAGGATGATACTCCGTAATCTCAAAAGCAGATTTCACCCCCGTTTTGGGCACCAGTGTGCCTTTGCTTCCCAGAGCAAAATTGCCATTCAAATAGGCTGATTTCAGTTCTGTATCCCACTCAGCCCAGGTTGAGACATCTGTCCAGAGACGCCAGATGGCCTGCCGTGAAGCTGTAGTTGCGATCGTATGAGAAAACTTCATGGCGCAATTAATCCTTGAACCAGCTAAACAACAGCTTTGCAATGATCTTAGGAATGAGAATTAAATAACACCGATAAACTTCTGCTTGCCCTCACCCCCCTGCCCCCTCTCCCGGCGGGAGAGGGGGAGGGGTTGGGGGTTGGGGGTGAGGGCTGAAGAAATCCAGGTTATTTAATTCCTGTTCCTAAAGTCCAGCCATCTCTCCAGGGGATGTGTAGGCTGGCTCAACGAAGTCGCAGCCAGAAGGCTGCCTGAATTGGAGTTGTATAGCTACTTAACTATAAAGTTGTAAATTTAGAATAAAGTCCTTATGCTTAAGGAGGGCTGACAAATCTGGTTGACTGACAGGTAGCCAGAATGCTTGCTGCTCCCGCAGATAAAGACTTTGTGACTTCAGGAATTTATGCAACCCTTACCTTCCCTCCAAATTGGCCAGCACGTTGCCCGCTATCCCGTTATTCAGGGAGGCATGGGCATCCGCATTTCAGGGGCACGGCTGGCTGCTGCTGTGGCCAACGCAGGGGGCATTGGCATCATCTCCGCTGTTGCTCTGGGGCTAAACTCACCGTACTTCGATATTAAGGTACGCAATACCCACAAGCGGCGAGAGCAGTTTTTTGAGGCCAATCGGCTGGCTCTGATTGATGAAATTCAGAAAGCCCGTGGCCTCAGTCCTGATGGGGTGATTGGAGTAAATGTCATGGTGGCGGCCCAGGATTACGAAACCCTGATTCGCACTGCGGCGGAACAGGGGGTGAATTTGATTATCTCTGGAGCTGGACTGCCGTTCCAGATGCCCGAATATGCCGCAGGCTATCCAGAGGTGGCCCTGGTGCCGATCGTGTCCACAACCCGCGCCGCTCGCATCATCTGCCGTAAATGGGAACGTCAGTATGGGCGGCTTCCGGATGCCTTTGTGGTGGAAAATCCCAATTCGGCGGGAGGGCATCTGGGGGCAAAATCAGAGGAACTGGGGGATCCAGCATTGGAGGCCGAGCAGGTGATCCCAGAACTGGTGGCCTATCTGCAACAGGAAGTCGGGCAACCTATTCCGGTGATTGCGGCAGGAGGAGCCTGGGATCGGGCCGATATCGATCGGATGCTGGCTTTGGGTGCAAGGGGTGTCCAGATTGGCACCCGCTTTATCACCACGAATGAATGCGATGCAGATATCCGCTACAAGGAATTTCACCTGCAGGCCCGATCGGAGGATGTGGTGATTATCTCCAGCCCGGTCGGATTACCAGGACGGGCATTGCGGAATGCCTTTGTAGAAAAGGCTCTGGCCGGTTCTCCTGATCTGGAAAAACGATGTCTTTTGAACTGTCTCCATACCTGTAAATGTCGTGATGAGCAGCAATACTATTGCATTATTCAGGCATTGGATCGAGCTGCCCGTGGAGATATTGAAAATGGCTTGATTTTTGCTGGAAGTAATGCTGGACGAGCCGAACGTATTATCTCTGTTGCAGAACTGATGGCAGAGTTAGTGGCCTGATTGCACGGACAAGCCTTTGATCGTGGATTGGGTGGAACGAACTGGAATCCCCTATCAATGAGGATTTTGTTAGTTTCTGCTGGGGTGTTTCCCTGCTGGGGTGAAGTTGCCATCTTCGACGCCCAAGCTTCAGGATGGGGTTACCCCTTCCAAATCCTCATCCGTCAGGTCATACAGGGAGCGTAACTGCTCCAGTTTCTCCGAGTCAGGGTGCCAGAATCCTCGCCCGTGGGCTTCCAGCATGCGCCCGACAATGTTGCGAAAGGCTTCTGGATTGGCCTGCCGCAGTTTCTCGGCCATGGCTGCATCCAGAGCATAGGTGTCTGCGGCCTGGTTATAGACCCAGGATTCCTGAAAGTCCACAGTACCACCCCAACCGATCAGGGCGGTCATCCGCTGGGAAATCTCATAGGCTCCGCCAGACCCTTGAGCGGCCATGGCCTCTGCCCAGCGGGGGTTGAGCAGCTTGCTGCGGTATTCGAGACGCAGCACTTCATCTAAATTTCGCGGTGTTGGATGGCGGGAAAAACTCTCGACGAAGCTGGCGGTGACCTTGCGACCCTGTTGCTGTTCAGCAGCCTGTTTCAGAGCACCGGTGTTGGCGTAATACTCCTGAATATCTGTCAGGCCATACTCCACCGAGTCGATCTCCTGCACAATCCGCTGGGTGGTTTGAAGCAAGGTGTTCAAGACTTCCGATCGGGCCTCTCCCCGATCCTGACGACCATAACTAAAGGCATTGCGACCCTGCCAGGTTTGCCCCAACTCCTGGCCCGATTCCCAGTTAGAAGCCACCACCTGGTCATTCACCAGGGAGCCATAATCCCCAGCAGGATTTGAGAACAATCGGGCGGCCCCATTCTGGATGCCCCTGGCCTGCAGATCCAGGGCATGTTTGCGGATGAAATTCTGCTCGATCGGCTCCTCCACTGCTGCCGCTCGCTGGAACAGATCATCCAGCAGTTCAATCACATTCACGAAACTATCTCGGAAGATGCCAGACAGGTTCGCCAGCACATCAATCCGGGGATGGCCCACCGTCTCCAGGGGCTTCAACTCATAGCGCACAATGCGTCCGGTCCCTTCCTTGACCGGCTCTGCGCCGACCAGTTCCAGCAGAATCCCCAGGGATTCGCCCTTGGTTTTGATTACATCCAGGCCCCACAGCATCACGGCCACCGTTTCGGGATAGGTCTGGTGTTGTTCCTGATGCTGAGCCAGGATCTGGTGGGCGATCGCTCGGCCCCGTTCATAGGCTGCCGCAGACGGCATCCGATAGGGATCGAGGGCATGAATGTTACGGCCCGTTGGCAATACCCCTGGCCCATCCCGCAGCAGATCGCCTCCGGGGGCTGGGGGAATGTACTCCCCATTCAGCCCCCGCAGCAGGTTCGTCAGTTCCCCATCGGTTTGCAGCAGCAAATCCCGCACCAGAATCGCCTGGTCGATCATCTCCTCTGAAATGGATTGACTGGAGACCCGATTCAGGACTGTTTTGCGATCGCCCCCCGCCACAATCTCCTGTAGTACTGGCTCTGGCAGAGCCTCCTCCCCCAGGTACGCCTGCAGATAGCTGGTCAGTTTGGCTGCGTCAGGCCGATCGCCCAGAATGTGCAGTCCAGAGGAAAACAGGCGATTCTCCAGCGTCTGCAGGTACTCGTAGAGTTTGATCAGGTAGCGATCGAACACCTCTGGACTGAACAGACGGACATTTTCGGGGGAGAAGCCAATCCCCAGACGTTTGGCCTCCTCAAAGGGACAATCCGCATCCAGGCCCGTATCCATGACTTTCTGGCAAATGATTTCCTGGAGGGCGTAATTCTTCTGGGGGTCTTCCCGATACTCCGAAATCAGATCCCGCAGGGTGACCAGTTCCTTGTACAGGCCCGCCCGCCCGTAGGGAGGCACATTATGAGACACCAACACCCCATAGCCCCGGCGCTTCGCCAGCATAGATTCAGAAGGATTGTTCGCCGCATAAACATAGAGGTGGGGCAGATGGCCCAGCAGAATATCTGGCCAGGAATAGCCTGTATTCCCCAGGGGACAACCGGGCAGCCATTCCATGGTGCCGTGCATGCCGAAGTGAACCACAGCATCCGCCTGGAAATCCTGTTGCAGCCACTGGTAGAAGGCAGCGTACTGGGGATGGGGGGTCATATCCCGTTCGAACATCAGCCGCATAGGGTCGCCAGGAATGCCCAGGGGAGGTTGCACCCCAATCCAGACGTTCCCCAGTTGCACCCCCCCAATCCAGAAGTCTTCCCCGTAGGTTTTAATCCCTGAACCCGTGAGAGATTTCCACTGCTGCTCAATCCGGTGGGCCTTCAGGTAGCCCAGCCAACGATCGAGGGCATAGACGGAAACGGTGGGTCCGGCATGGATCTCTGGCGTAGTGGGTAATTCATCCGCTGCTTTCACTTGCCGGATCAGGTCTTCCCCATCTAGAGGCAGGTCCCCGATCGTATATCCCTGCTCCTCCATCGCCTGTAGCAGCTTCAGCAAGGATTGGGGCACATTTAGCAGGGCCGCTGTACCGGCAGCCCCATAACCAGGTGGGAAGCCATAGAGGATAATGGCAATCCGCCGGTCAGCGGAGGGCTTCTGACGCAGGGCGATCCATTGCTTCAGCCTGCCAGTCAACCGTTTCACCCGCTCCGGGATCAGGTAGATGGTGTCACCCACCAATCCTCCCAGGGGTACCGGATCGATCGCCCCATCCAGTTCCGGCAGGGCATAGAGCACCACACTTTGCAATCCCCCAATCCCTTTGCGAGTCCAGGAATGGATATCCTGGATCAGCAAGGGGGCCGACACCACATAGGGCACATTCTTTGTCATCAGGATCTGCTGGGCAATGTCGGAGCGTCGCCCCCCCTCCATGGAACCTGCCGGACCTCCCACCAGGGGAAAACCGATCGTGGAGACGATCGCATCCACAACCACCGCATCATCCGACAGAGAGAGGACCTCCACCTTTCCGGCCCGTCGCTGAGCCTGCTCATAGGTCGTCGTCATCAAATCCCGCACGGCCACATGGGCCTCCACCCCATTGATGAAAATGGGCAGAGGAATCAGACCCGCCTGCTCAAATTCCCGAATCAGCTGGGGAATGTAGGGCTGTTTGGTGATGACGTGTTTGCGGTAGAGGAGAATCCCCACCACGGGACGGGTTCGCTGCTCCCGATCGACCCGACCGAGATACCAGTTCAAATAAGCTCTGGGAGATTCGAAATAGCCCTCATAGTTGGGATGCAGGAGGCCGATATTAGGGGTTTCGATCGGGGGCGCGATCGCGCCCACCGTCAGCCCCAGATATTTCTCAGCCAGGGTCCAGAATAGGGCCGCCACATTCTCCGCGCCCCCGGCGTTCCAGTAGCCATAGATGATCAGCCACTGGCGCAGATCCTGTACTTTCGCTACCGGCACAAATTTCAGGAGCTTGGGACCCAGCTTCAGAAAGCTGATGTAACCGGCCAACTTGTCCTCTTCCCGCCCGTTACTGAACTTATCCAGGATGAACTTCACGGGCTTGGGCATGCCTTTGGGCCGATCGCCGATTGCAAAGGCCCCCAACCGGGTCAGACTCATCAACTCCAGAGCTGACTCAAACACCAGACGCATGGGGACTGTCTGCAGCCGATCGCGCAGCCATACGACCTGGTCATAGTCAAACAGGAGACTACCGAAAAACACCTGGGCTCCCTGCAGGGACTGCTCCACCGCCGTGGGATTGGCCGCCAGATCCCGATCGCTGAAGACAAGGATTTCCAGACCAGGACAGCGCTCTTGAGCTGTTTGGGCCGCCTGCCGATACAGATCAGCATTGAAAGATTCAAACCCAGCAATCAGAACAATGCGTGGCATAGGGTGCAGAGAAGGGGGATGCTAGAATTATCATATCGAGAGAATTTATAAAACTTTATATTTCGGATCTCGCCAGATTCCTGTCGAATTGTGATGCATAGGTGTTGCCTTCACGGGTCTGTATCGGATCTGGAATAACGTCCATGGACAGGTCTTGCAGACAACACGGCTATCCATTCCTTCCTTCAATTCACTATCCTTATCGAGGGCTTTTTGGATCGTGCCTCAGCTTAACAACCTCTGGTCTATCTCTCTGCTGGCTATAACTTATGTTTTCCTGGGTAAGGCAACCCTAACCTTTGCAACGCTGCCTGGTGGTGTAACCCCTGTCTGGCCTGCAGCGGGTGTGGCCCTCACCGCTATTTTACTCTTTGGCTATAGAGTCTGGCCCGGAATCCTGATCGGGGCATTCATTCTTCACATTACCTCGAACGGATTCACCCTGCCTAATCTGCTAGGTGGTCTCAGCATTGGCCTGGGGAATACGCTCACCACGGTGCTTCCGGTAGTTTTGCTGAGCCGGTGGGTCAAAGTCTCAGACCTGTTGGAGCGATCGGGCAACGTGTTTTTGTTTGTGGCTCTGATGATCCCGGCCCCCTTTCTCAGTGCGACGATCGGAGTCACGACCCTGTGCCTGACTCAGGTCGCCCCCTGGCCCGCCTATGGGACGATCTGGTGGACCTGGGCGATCTCGAATCTCTTTGGGGTTTTGCTGGTGGCTCCTTTGTTACTAGCCTGGAGTCAGCCCAATTACAGGCTGGGACAGTTCTCCCGGCTTAGATGGGCAGAAGCCGTACTGCTGGTCAGCCTGATCGTGGGAATTAATGCGGTGGCCTGGGCCATCCAGGTGCAGTTGGAATTCGTGCTGATTCCGCTGCTGGTTTGGTCTGCCTTTCGTTTTGGCCATCGTGGCACGACCCTGATGGTGGTTCTCATTTACATGGCAGCCGTGCTAAGAATCGTCTCCGGGGTCAACCAATCTGGTTCAACCGTCAACACGGCTCTCCTCCTCTTTCAGACCTTCATTGGGGTGATTACCTTAATGACCCTGGTTCTTCCCACCGTGATCCGAGAGCGACAGCGGGCCGAAACGAGTCTGAAAACGGCCAATCAGGAACTGCAGCTCCTGACCCAGCAACTGCAAGTGGCCAACGATGAACTGGAAGACCGGGTGGAGCAACGCACCCATGAGCTGAGACTGGAGCAAGAGCGGGCCGAAAACCTCCTGCTCAATATTTTGCCCCGCCCGATCGCGGAGCAATTGAAACGGGAAGAGAAGTCGATCGCTGATGGGTTCGAATCCGTGACCGTCTTATTTGCCGACATTGTAGGCTTCACCGAATACTCTAGTATGGTGTCTCCCCAGGAACTGGTCAGCGTGTTGAACCAGATCTTCTCCGCTTTTGATCGACTCTCCGCTAAATATGACCTGGAGAAAATCAAAACCATCGGCGACGCCTATATGGTCGTGGGTGGCGTCCCCGAACCTCGCCCCGATCATGCCCAGGCCGTAGCCGCCATGGCCCTGGACATGTTGGAGACTGTGAGCCATGTGGCCTCGATCGCAGGCACTAAAACCCGCATCCGGATTGGCATCAATACAGGCCCCGTTGTCGCTGGTGTCATTGGCACCAAGAAATTCATCTACGACCTCTGGGGTGACACCGTCAACATTGCCAGTCGCATGGAATCAATGAGCGAACCCAACCGCATCCAGATCACCGCCGCCACTTATGCATGCCTTAAAGACCACTATCACTGTGAAAAACGAGGCTCCATCTCTGTCAAAGGCAAAGGGGAGATGATCACCTACTGGCTCCTCAGCCAACAGCCCAGCCCCCTGCTCCACCCCTGATCCTCCGCTTTTCATGTTGCCCCCAAAGCTGAGCAGGTTTAGCTAACTGGGGCCTGTTGCCAAAGGCAGGTTATTTCAAGCTGTTGATAATAAACTCGCAGGCCCTAGCCGTGATCGCCATTTCCGTCAGAGTGGGATTTTGCCAGCCTGCCGAGGGCCAGCAAGCCCCATCCACCACCAGAAGATTGGGGGCTTCCCAGCACTGATTGTAGGGATTGAGCACCGAATTGGTCGGAGACGTTCCCATCCGGGCTCCCCCCACTTCATGGATATAAAAACCAGGAGGGGCAGCAAACATCACCGTCTCTTCCAACTGCCGCAGGGCACGGGGATAGGCTGGAGCTTTCAGCAACTCCGTTAGCCTCAGGCATTGCCCTCCGGCCAAGTCTACCAGTTCCTGGATTTGGCTTTGCATGTGGGCCAGCATCTGGTGTTCATTATCAGACCAACTACAGTCAATATGGGCAACAGGAATGCCCCAGGTATCAACCACCATAGGGTCCAGTTGTACCTGATTTTCATAGCGGGGAAGAACTTCCCCATGGCCAACCAGAAACCCAAGGGCACTGTCGCCAAATTTGCGCACGACATGGGGAATACTGAAGCGCTGCACGCCTCCCCAGAGGCCATAACCCCGCAAAAATGATTCCTCCTGGGGCTGGAGGTTGGAGAACCGGGGAATGAAAAAGCTATCACATCCAGACAGTTCAAAGGGTGGAGAGGGTTGTTTGAAGCTGGGCAGGGTAAAAAAGCTCATGGTGGAGATGTGATCCATCAGATAACGCCCCAGTAGCCCTGATTCGTTGACCAGACCCCCGGATTGATGCTGTTCGGTTGAATGCAGCAGGATGCGCACGGATTCGATCGTTGAAGCACAGAGGATGACAATCCGACCCCAAACCTCATGGGCTGTCTGGTTGACTCGGTGAATGTAGCCCACCCCCCGGGCCTGACGGGTTTGGGGGTCAAAGATAATATGGCTGACCACGGCATCGGGCTGCAGGGAGACCTTTCCAGTCAGCAGGGCGGCCTTGAGAGAAGACCCAACACTGGAGGAGCGGGGCCAGGGTTTGTCCGGGTTGGGCTGATGGCGAGGAAAGCCCCGAGAGATGATCAGGGAGCGATCGGGCCAGCGATCGGCCACCAGGGTTTTGAGGTACTCCTCTGCTGGGGTGAAGGCTGCGGGGTGCTGGTACTGGCCATCTGGTAGTTGCGATAACCCATTCCGTTCCCCTTGCACCTGGAAAAACTGCTCCAGTCGATCGTAGTAGGGAGCGAGGTCCGCATGGGTCAGGGGCCAGTCCTCTCCATAGCCATCCCGACTGGCTGCTTTGAATTCATAGTCCGATAGCCGCAGGGTGATTCCACCCCAGGTCAGACTCTTGCCCCCCACTTGCCGTCCCCGCATCCAGTAAAAAGGCTGATCCGGCGGTGTTGTATAAGGGTTTTCTGTTTCATCCACAAATAGATCCGGATTGGTTTTCCAATATCCGGGATGGAGCGCCTGGTAGGACTGTTTCCGGGTAATCAAGAGGTTGCGAAAACGTCGGGCCGTATTGCCCAGATTATTACCCAGGGCAGCTTCAGGCTCTAACTGAGGACCGGCATCCAGAACCAGCACAGTTAACCCTCGTTCGCTCAGTTCTTTCGCTGCAACGCCACCTGTAGCTCCAGATCCAACGACAATAGCATCATAGATTTCAGGCGATGGGTAATTGTTCATGGGACAGCGAAAACAACTTTCCTCAAGAGATAACGAAGGGTCGCAAATATCTTACAGCGTTTCGAGAGTCACTGCCGAGGAGTAACATTGACAGCATGGGTTCAGGCTTAGCCAGTAACGGGGGTTCCATGTACCGGTAGAGTTACGGTGAAGGTTGTTCCCCGCCCCACCTTGCTGTCTACCCGAATCTGTCCCTGGTGCAAATCAACAAACCGCTTCACGATGTTCAACCCCAATCCAGTTCCAGGAATATTACTGACATTTTTGCCCCGGTGGAAAGGCTCAAACAAATGGGGTAGATCCTCCTTCGGAATGCCAATTCCCTGATCCGTAATGCGGAAAATGACCTGACCCGCATATTGGGAGAGGCGCAGGGCAATGGGGGTGCGATCGGGGGAATAACGCATGGAGTTGGAGAGAATATTCGTCAGAATAGACCACAATAACCGTTGATCCAGATTGGCAATTAAGCTCCGGTGACGGCTGGCAAAGGTGATATGAGGCCAGGCAGCCGTGTGCTGGATGTCTGTGACCAAAAGGTGGCAAAACGGGACCAGATTGATAGCCTGGAGATGCAGCGCTAATTTGCGAGCCTCAATTTTGCCAATTACCAGAATGTCATCAATCATGTGAGTCATGCGTTCCACATCAGACTTGACCCCATCGAGATAATCGCGCCGTTGCTCGATCGAAAGTTGTGCATCATAGCGTTCCAGAGAAGAGGCTGAGAGCAAAATATTATTCAATGGGTTGCGAAATTCGTGACAAACCATTGCCACAAAGCGAGACTTAATTTCACTTAATTCCTGGAGTTGCTCATTGGCCTGACAGAGCTCAGCCGTGCGCTCCCGCACCTTCAGCTCCAGTTCTTCATTGGTTCGCTGCAAGACAGCTTCAGCCCATTTCCGCTGGGTGATATCTTGAAAGGCCACAACGGTACCCACCACATGACCGTCTTCGTCCTGCATGGGAGTACTAATATACTCCACCGGGAAGTTAGTGCCGTCCTTGCGCCAAAAAACCTCTGTGTTAGCACGATGCACTCTACCATCCCGAAAGGCTTCATAGATCGGGCATGCATGGACGGGATAGGGACTACCATCGGGTCTGGAATGGTGCAGGACGGCATGCATGGAACGACCAATGAGATCCTCAACTGCCCAGCCAATCATTTTGGCCGCTGCCGGATTGACAAAGGTGACTTTTCCATCCAAATCGAGCCCATAAACCCCCTCACCTACCGAATTCAGGATCAGTTCATGCTGGCGACGGAGGGTTTGCAGGTCCCGATCGGGGGGAGAAGGGAGATCTGGATTGGCGGATTCACCTTGGAGGTTTAGGGTTGAAGGAAGCCAGTAGTGCTGCCGCATAGATCCAGAATTACTGACGGGCAATCAATATTAAAACCAACGATTGGTATTCCACTACACTGCCAGATGAGCCTGACAGAGCTAGAAACAGGACATGGAAAATACGCTACATCATCCAGGCCGTTCTGTGAGTCAGGTAACCATGACAAAAATTCTGGTCATTGAGGACGAAGCGCAGACTCGCAATATTTTCATGAAATGTCTGGCCTTCGAGGGATTTTGTGCGATCGAAGCTGAGCAGGGCACGATCGGCATTAAGCTTGCCCAGAGCCACTTGCCGGATTTAATTGTCTGCGACATCATGCTACCTGATATTGATGGCTATGGCGTCCTCTCAGCAATCCGCCAGCATCGGCCCACGGCTGCCATTCCCTTCATCTTCTTAACCGCCAAGGTGACCATGGCTGATTTACGTCAGGGCATGGCTCTGGGGAGTGACGACTATCTCACCAAACCCTGTACGGTAGAGCAGTTTTTGGCGGCGATTGCCATGCGGTTACAACGACAAGCCCTTCTGAGGGAACATTTCAGTGCCCCATCAGCAAACCTGGATGCCAGACGCTCCCATCCCGCAGTTAGTTCAGATCCAAGTTCAGATATTTTTCCCCATTGCCCCCGTCTGGCCCAGATGTTTACGTTTATTGAGGCCAATTACTGGCAACCGATCGGCTTAGGGGATGTCGCTGAAGCAGCAGGCTACTCACCAGCCTATCTGACGAATTTGGCCCAGGACTTGACGGGATATAGTGTCAAGCGCTGGATTACGGAACGGCGAATGTTTCAGGCTCGACAACTCCTGCGGGATACAACTCAGTCCATTAAGCAGGTGGCTGAGGCGGTGGGTTATGCGGATGTGGGCTACTTTACCCGTCAGTTTCGTCAGCTGCATGGGGAACCTCCGCAAATCTGGCGCAATTCAACGCGATTACTTTCTGCCTGAAAAGATCGAAAGAAAATCCTACTCTTGCGAAAACCAGTCCAATGTTTCTGCTGCAGTCCTCTGGTACCTTACAGGCAATAAGTGTGCGGTTTTGTTCTCATTCAACCCGTTGGAATGACCTATGGTACTTGCCAATATGCTGCAATCGCCGTCTGGAGTGGAGTTGAGTTATTGTCCTTGTGGGGGATCCCATTTACCCCAGGACCACTGGCAATTTACTGAAGGGATGCCCCAGGACCCGGCAGATCTGATCCAGGATTTGATCAAGATGGGACTGTACCAACAGCCAGTCCTGGACTTGGCAGAGTCTTTGATGGACATTGAACTGAAGGAAGCCCTGCTGCTGCAACAGGTGGGTGGTGGTAACCCGGACAGGGAAAAGTTTTGCCGAGAGTTGATTCGGGAAGCAGGAGGATTGGATCAGGTTTTTGCGGCAGCTTTTGGTGTCCATGCCACCGAGTTTTTTAGCAATACGATTCGCAATGGCAACTTTACTCGGCGGGAATTTCTGAAACGGGTAGTTGTGGCGGCGGCTCTGGTTGGTATGACCAGTTGCAGAGACAAAACAGCCAATCCACCACCCGCTGAACAGTCCCCCACAGCAGCCAATTCTGCCGGTAATCTGGAGAAGAAGAACCTCACGATCGGGTTTATCCCCATTACCTGTGCAACGCCGATCGTGATGTCAGAGCCTCTGGGCTTTTATCAAAAGTATGGCCTGAATGTCACAGTGAAGAAGATGCCCAACTGGGCCGCCGTGCGAGACTCTGCGATCGCAGGGGAACTGGATGCGTATCACATGCTCTCCCCCATGCCCATTTCTATCACCCTAGGGTTGGGCTCCGCCTCCTTCCCGATCAAACTGGCCAGCATTGAGAATATTAACGGTCAGGCCATTACGATCGCCCTTAAACACAAGGACAAGGTGAAAGGGCCTGCAGATTTCAAAGGCTTCACCATTGGTGTGCCGTTCCCCTTCTCCATGCACAATTTGCTACTGCGCTACTATCTGGCCACAGGTGGCCTTGATCCTGATCAGGATGTCAAGATCACGCCCGTCCCGCCTCCAGATAGTGTGGCCAAGATGACATCCGGAGATATTGATGCCATGCTGATGCCCGATCCCTTTAACCAGCGGGCTGTATTTGAGAAGGTGGGCTACATCCATATCTTGAGCAAAGAATTATGGCCGAACCATCCCTGCTGTGCATTTGCTGCTGGCCAGACCTGGATCGATGCCCATCCCAATACCTTTAAGGCTGTCAATAAGGCCATTATTGATGCCGCCGGATATGCCAACGATCGGGCCAATCGAGCCACGATCGCGGCTGCTTTGATTGAGCGCAAATACCTGAATCAGCCCCTGCCAGTTGTTGAGGCGGTGCTCAGTGGCAAGTTTGAGGATGGTCTGGGCAATACTCAGGATGTGCCCGATCGGATTGGGTTTGATCCCTATCCCTGGCAGAGCTTTGCCAAATGGATTATGTCCCAACTGGTTCGTTGGGATCTGATGCCCAAGGATAAAGCAGAATATGACAAGGTGGCCAAAGAAATTTTCCTCACCGATACAGCCCGGGAACTGGCCAAGGAACTGGGCCAGACTCCCCCAACGGAAGCAGCCAAAACAGAGAAGTTGAAGTTTGATAGCTTCGACCCGGCTAACCCGCAGGCTTACATTGATGCCCAGATCAAGCAAAACAAAGTCTAGGACTTCCCATCCACCCCACAGAGGTCTGGCCTGCAGTCGTCAGCCTCTGCCGAAATCACCTACTCCGTAGATAGCAGATTTGTTATGGCCTCTAGTGACTTACCACAGATACCGGGACTTTCCCTAAACAAAGACCAGCAAGTATTTCTGGTGTTTATGGGTCTGCTGGCATTGGTTTTGGGATTCTGGGAATTGGGGTTCCACTTAAAGTGGTTTTCCCAACTCATGCCCTCGGCCACTGCGACCCTGAAGGAATTCTGGTTTTGGGTCTCCAATCCCTTTTTTGACTATGGCCCCAATGATAAGGGGATTGGGTGGCATATCCTGACCAGCCTGCGTCGCGTCCTGATCGGATTCGCCATTGGATCGGCGATCGCGATTCCCCTGGGAGTGCTGATTGGCCTCTCAGATGTTCTTTCGAGAGGGGTTGACCCCTACATTCAAATTTTGCGGCCAGTTTCACCTCTGGCCTGGTTGCCTTTAGGTCTGGGATTGCTGAAAAATTCTGAAGCCACCGCTATTTTCGTCATTGCCATCACCAGCATCTGGCCCACATTGATTAACACCAAATTTGGGGTCAGTACGGTAGATCCAGCCTATCTAGATGTGGCTCGAACCCTGGGAGCTTCTCGCTGGCGCACAATTTTGAAGGTGATTCTGCCTGCGGCGGCCCCCAGCATTGTTTCAGGGCTGCGGATCAGCATTGGCATTGCGTGGCTAGTGATTGTGGCCGCTGAGATTCTGGTGGGGGGCACTGGCGTCGGCTACTTCGTCTGGAACGAATGGAACAACCTGAAAATTACCAGTATCATCACGGCCATTATTTTAATTGGCCTGGTGGGGCTGATTCTGGATCGCCTGTTTGCTTTGCTTCAACGATGGGTTGCGTTTGGTAAACAATCATGACTCGATCCCACATCAGTACATTGCAGCTTGATTCTATGTCTTCTCCGATTCAGCTCTCTCTGCGTAACGTGTCCAAAGTTTATCAAGGGAGAAAAAGCTGGGTTGATCGGCTGCTTCGCAGAACCTCTTCGGATTATGTTGCCCTGGAGAACATTGATCTGGACATTACGGAGAATACCTTTGTCTCTGTGATTGGGCCTTCCGGATGTGGCAAGTCCACCTTATTGAATATCATTGCCGGACTCTCTCACCCCACCAGTGGGGTGATGTATCTGAATGGCAGGCCGATTCAGAAGCCGGGACCCGATCGGGGAATGGTTTTCCAGAACTATGCCCTCATGCCCTGGATGACCGTGCTGGATAATATCCGCTTTGCGATCGAAACTGTCAATCCCAGGATGCCGGTTGCCCGTCAACGAACGATTGCCCAGGACTATATCGATCTGGTGGGCTTGCGAGGGGCGGAGCACAAGCATCCGCACGAACTCTCCGGTGGGATGAAGCAACGGGTGGGGATTGCCCGCGCCCTGGCAATTAACCCTGAGATTCTGTTGATGGATGAGCCCTTTGGAGCCCTGGACGCTCTGACCCGAGGGTTTCTCCAGGATGAAGTGGAGCGGATCTGGGATCAGCAACGTAAAACAGTCATTCTGATCACCCATAGTATTGAAGAGGCACTGCTTCTTTCCGATCGGATTGTCATGATGACCCGTGGCCCCCATGCTCAGATTGCCAGCATTTTGGAGGTGCCCTTCCCCCGGCCTCGTCACCGGGAAACCCTGGACCAGCACCCTGCCTATCATGCTCTGAAAGCAGAAATGGAGTTACACCTATCCCGTGAAACTCGTGCTGTTGAAGAAGCAAGAATTCGCAAGTCAGCCCCAGTCTAGAACCGGCAAAATTTTGATCTGGGATTGATTCAAGAACACCAACGATGAAGTCTTAAAGGAGTGAACTATGCCCGTTTCAGAAATTCCAGCAATCACCGAAAAACTCCTGGCTGCCAAGGCTGCAGCAGGGCTAACCTTTGCTGATCTGGAGCAAAAACTGGGGAGAGATGAGGTGTGGATCGCAGCGGTTTTTTACCGTCAGGCCAGTGCTTCTCCAGAAGAGGCCGCAACCATCGTCGCGGCCCTGGGTTTAGGGTCGGAAGTTGGGGCTGAACTGGCGGCCTATCCGGTTAAAGGGCTGGGACCGATCGTGCCTACTGATCCGCTGATCTACCGCTTCTATGAAATCATGCAGGTCTATGGGATGCCCATGAAGGAGGTCATTCATGAGAAATTTGGCGATGGCATCATGAGTGCGATCGATTTCACCCTGGATATTGAAAAAGTGGAAGATCCAAAGGGCGATCGGGTGAAGGTCACTATGAACGGAAAGTTTCTGCCCTACAAGAAGTGGTAGGTCTTCAGGCCCAAGGAGTACCTGGGATGGGACCCATCGTCTCCTGGGAAAGGAAATCGCCTCTCATTAAAGATATTGGGCCACGGGGTAGGTTACTCTAATAACCGAAGCTACTTCGTCCCATTACTTTTTAAGGAGAGGCTATGACTGTTGCCGTTGACCCCGTTCAATTAATGAAACAAGAAGTTGCCAGAGTTGCAGCGGCACGGGTGCAATCCGGGATGATTGTCGGTCTGGGTTCAGGTTCAACTGCTGCCCTCATGATCCAGTACGTGGGAGAACGTCTTCAGTCCGGGGATCTGAAGGATGTGACGGGAGTGCCCACATCCTTTCAGGGAACTGTGCTGGCGAAACAGTACGGCATTCCTCTGGTGACTCTGGATGACATTGACCACATTGACCTGGCGATCGATGGGGCGGATGAAGTTGACCCCCAGCACAATCTGATCAAGGGTGGGGGGGCAGCTCATACCCGGGAAAAGATTGTGGACTCCATGGCGAATCAGTTCATTGTGGTGGTAGATAGCTCCAAACTGGTGGACCGTCTCGGTTCTACCTTCAAGGTGCCCGTGGAGGTGATTCCGGTGGCCGTGACCCCAGTCATGCGCCTGATCGAAAAGCTGGGGGGGAAGCCAGAACTGCGGATGGCCGTGAAAAAGGCCGGACCCGTGATTACGGACCAGGGCAACATGGTGGTGGATGTAAAATTCACTGCGATCGACGATCCGGCAGAAATGGAAAAGACCCTGAATAATATTCCCGGTGTGCTGGAAAACGGAATTTTCGTGGGGGTGACTGACCTAGTGCTGGTGGGGGAAGTGGTCGATGGCAAGCCTGTTGTGAGAGAAGCCTGACAAGCCTAAAGGTTAACATTCAAACTTGAAGGCATTTATGTAAGGCTTGTATGTTCACGCCTTGAACTGATATGCTCTATCGTCGTTTTGGTCGCACAGAATTAACCATGCCCGTCTTCAGTTGTGGCGGCATGCGTTACCAGTACAAGTGGCAGGATGTTCCTCTGTCGGAGGTTCCAGCCGATAGTCAGCGCAATCTGGAAGCCACCATTCAACGAGCGGTGGAGTTGGGCATCACCCACATTGAAACGGCTCGCGGATATGGCAGTTCCGAGATGCAACTGGGCCAGATCCTACCCCGGTTGCCCAGGGAAAAGCTGATTGTTCAAACCAAGGTCAGTCCCTGCAGCAGTCCCCAGGAGTTTCGTCAAACCTTTGAGGAATCCCTGGCCTATCTGCGGCTCGATCAGGTGGATCTGTTCGCATTACATGGGATCAATAATGCCGAATTGCTGGACTGGAGCCTGCGATCGGGGGGATGTCTGGATGTGGCGAACCAGTTGCAGGCTGAAGGAAAAATCCGATTCATTGGCTTTTCCACCCATGGCCCCACAGAGGTGATTCAGCGGGCGATCGCCTCCGATCGATTTGACTATGTCAACCTCCACTGGTACTACATTTTCCAGTTCAACTGGCCAGCCATTGTGGAGGCGACGGCCCGGGATATGGGGGTTTTCATCATCAGTCCTTCTAATAAGGGGGGGCTACTCTATCAACCCTCCCAGAAACTGATTGACCTCTGTGCCCCCCTGAGTCCGATCGTCTTCAACAATCTGTTTTGTCTCAACCATCCCCAGGTTCATACCCTCAGCGTCGGAGCTGCCCGTCCCAGCGATTTTGATGAACACCTGAAAACCCTCTCCCTGCTGGACCAAGCCGATGATCTGTTGCCCCCCATCCTGGCCCGCCTGGAAGAGGCCGCGATCGTCCGTCTGGGAGAAGATTGGGTGCAGCGCTGGTGGGAAGGGTTGCCCACCCCGAAGGAGACCCCAGGGGAAATCAGTATCAAAACCATTCTCTGGCTGCGGAATCTGGCTCTGGCCTATGACCTGGTGGAGTATGGCAAAATGCGATACAACCTGCTGGGCAATGGGGGCCACTGGTTTGCAGGCAAGCGAGCCGATCGGGTGACTGAGTTGGATCTGAGCTCTTGTCTCAAGCACAGCCCTTTTGCCGATCGGATTCCAGCCATGCTGGCCGAAGCCCACGAGCTGCTAGGGGGACAGCAAGTCAAACGACTGTCCCAGCAATAATACCTGCTACCATCGGACTGATCATCCCGCCTATTGCCCCTATGGAATTGAAAGACTTTCAAGTGGTCGATCGTGACCTGCCCGAAGACCTTCTCCCCGCCTACCTGCAAGCAGAGAGTCTGGCTGTGGATACGGAAACGATGGGCCTGCTCCCCCATCGCGATCGCCTCTGTCTGGTGCAACTATGCGACCCACAGGATCATGTGACGGTGATTCGCATTCTGCAAGGGCAGCGGGAAGCACCCCATTTGAAGCAGCTCCTGGAAGCAAAAAATACCCTGAAGATCTTTCACTTTGCCCGCTTCGACATTGCGATGTTGCGCTGCCATCTCGATATTCAGGTCGCTCCCCTCTTCTGTACGAAAGTGGCCAGCAAACTGGCCCGCACCTATTCACCTCGCCATGGATTGAAGGATGTGGTGCTGGAACTGGAACAGATAGAGCTAGATAAAACAGCCCAGAGTTCAGATTGGGGCAATGCACTACAGCTTTCTGAAGAACAACTGCGCTATGCGGCCAATGATGTCCGTTATCTCATTAGTGTCCACAAAAAACTTATGGGGATGCTGCAACGGGAAGATCGTTGGAGTTTGGCTCAACAGTGTTTTGAGGCAATTTCCACGATGGCTTTGCTGGATTTATTGCAATACAAAGATATTTTTGAGCATTAAGCCGTCTGATTCGGGTTCAGGCTGTTTTGAAGAAGCGAATGATTTCCCGGGCATGGTTGAGGAACTCACTGTCCTCAGACAGTTGGGAAATTGCATTCTGGGATTCATGGGATAACCGATCGTGATCCGCCTGATTGGTGGCCTGGAGGCTGGTCAAGCGCGTGGAGAGGCCGACTAATTCTTGCTGCATGGCCTCGTTCTGCCGTTGATAGGACACCACAAAACTTTGGGGATTGTTGCTATCAAATTGATCATCCAGTTGTCGCACTCTGAACTCCAGATCAAACAACCGTTGCCGCAACTCGATCACATCCTCACGGGGATATTTGACCTCCTGCTGGATCAGCATTAACCGCGCCATCCAGTACTGATAGGCACTCACCACCGGACGCAAGCCCGTGAGCAACAGAGCTGCTCCAGAGGAGACATAGCCAACAGCACTGATTCCAGTGGCCGCCAGGGTGTAGAGCCCCACAGCAGAGAGGAGGTGCAGAATCAGGGCCACCAGCAGCGATCGCTGGGCCAGGGTCTGCCCATAGCCCAGTTGGGACTGATCCACCGGAATCCCCTTCTCTCGGGACATCAGGGCTTCGGCCACCACGGCTTTCGCCTGGAAGTGGAGATTCCAGGGAACGGTCGTGATCACCAGCAACCACCAGAAGCTGACTGCTCCGATTACCCAATCCAGAAAACTGCCAGCACTGACATGAAACCATTGCAGCACGACGAAACTCAGCAAAATCAAAACACCGGAACCCAACGTAAATCCTGCTAAATTGAAGTACATTCCCACCTCGATACAGCTTGTGTACATCCCCATCATGGAGAAAATGGGAGGGGTTGCATCGATCGGCTGTGCTACTCCTGCAACTGAACCCTGTGGGTGATCGGTAAGGGTTCTAAAATGGACCTATTGTGGTTGGTTCAACCTGATGCAAGTGCCCGAAGTAAACCCAAAGCCAGCAAAGACTTCAATGCCTGCACTCAATCTTTACGAAGCTGATTTCTATGCCTGGACACAAGAACAGGCCATGGTGCTCCGCAGTAAACAGCAGTTATTGCTACAGCCTGACTGAAATTCTGGACGATCGCTTTTATCCGGGTGAATTCAGTGAATGGGTAGAGGGCTAACGCAGAATCCGGATTATGATCAGCGGCTACTGACCGGATGTTCCCCGGTGCCCTGGCTCAGCGCCGATCGATCGTTCGTCAGGGTCATGACCGACATCAGGGTTAATTCCATCAGCTCAATGTAGGCTTCGATATCCACCTGTCCAGCCAGTAACATCTCCCGGTATTGTTGTTTGAGCTGGCCCAGTTTCTGCATGGCCACTTCCGAATCACTCTGCAGCGTAGCCTGCCACTCATCCAGCAACAACAGATTGTCGAGAATGAACTGGCGACGTTGCTGTTCCAACACATTCCGGCACTGATCCGCAAACATCTGAGTTTTTTGCTGAATCTGTTCATAGACCTCACCGGTCATCGTTCCGTCAATAAATTGCAGACGATGCTCCTGCCTCAGATCCTCGATGCCATCCATAGCCTGCTGGGGATTATGGGGAAGCAGAGTCTTGAACTCGGCAATGCTCCGGTTCGTGGTGGTGATCAGCTTTTTCGATCGTTCCCGCCGCACCTGCTGAAAAATTAGCCCCAGAATACTGGTGCCCACGATAATGAAAATCCCGGCCTGCAGATCGTTGTTGCCTTCCAGATAGCGAATCCAGGCACTGCGAGGGTCGCCATGCAAAAACACATCTTGAGCCGCAGGATGGATATAGAGAATACCCTTCTGTAGCAGTTCCTGGCTATCTCCAGATTTCAGTTCCGGGTAAAACTGAGAGTACTGGCGAGCACTGGAGATAATGGCCCAGGCCAGTAGTCCAATTTTTTGGGAACTAACATCGGGGCGGGTGGCCAATACCGTTGCCGTTGAAAGGGTCGAAGTGGGTTGGGCCGGAATCTCTGGACGAGGGTTATAGGTTCCCAGAGGAATGGTCGCAGCCTGATAGGACCCTGGATCCTGGATGGTGATGTAATTGACCAGACCCGGTTGGATCGGCAATATTTTCAAAGCGGGGACGGTTTCGAACTCGGTTCGCAGCTTTTTGCTCCCTCCCAGACCCCCCACATAAATCATGGCATCGAGTTGCCCTGTCCTCAGCTTCTGGATGGCGGTATCAAAGTCTGACTCATCTTCACGGACAGTTAACCCAGCAGCTTTCAACAGTTGGGCGCTGGTGAAGCGAATTCCACTACCGGGGGTACCAACGGCGACCCGTTTTCCCTGCAGGTCAGCCAGGGAGTTGAGGGGAGAATTGTTGGGGGCAATCACATGGATGTGTTCATTGGAAAGGGTCAGGACAGCCTGAACCTTCCCCTGGCGCATAGCTTCACTGGCGACATCCAACTGCACCAGGGCAAAGTCCACCTGGCGATCGAGCAACCGCTGTAGGTTCTGTCTGGAACCCTGAGATTCCAGTTGACGAACCGTCATGCTGACCTTAGTATCGGCAGAACTAATCATTTGTTGCCCCAATCGATGGTAATAACCACCATTGGTGCCACTGGAAAGGTTGGCTACTTCAGGTTGCAGGCTACAGCTACTTAAGGCAAACAGGCCAGCCGTTGCCAAAATCAGGTGGGGAAGGGGAAATTGCTTCAAGGAAGTCAGTCAGGGATGAACATGCTGATTTGAATTGTATCGAAATCAGCCGTAAGGACGAAGATCACCCTATCTTAGGTCTAAATCGGTTGAATCAGCACCTGATCCTTAGGCACCTTGAAAGCAGCCAGCGTAGAAACGGTAGCGTTCAGGTCCGTAATTGTGCTGACGCTTCTATAAGTCACCGTCATCGCCTCTGGTGTGACCTCGACGAGGGTGTAGCCATGGGTGGCAGAGTTGAAAAACTTGAAATGGGGATTGCTGGCATAGGCCACATTATTGACCACCTGGGTGGGCAAGTCCGGTCTTTGCTCGGCAATATTGGAAGAGGAGATAGAACCGCCCACAAACTCAACCCCGATCGGCTTGGAGGTTGGGTCATCAAAGTTGAGCAGTTGATAGCCTGCGATGAAGGTATGCAAGTCACCTGTAATCGTGACGAAATTCTTCACCCCAGCTTTGTCCAACAAACTGAAGATGAACTGCCGTTCTGCAGGATAGCCATCCCACTGATCCAGAGTAAAGAATAGATCCAGAGGAATGCCAAACAGGGCTTGGGAAAACTGAGCCTTGATTTTGAACTGCAGGGTCATGACTTCATTCCCCCAGATTTTCCAGGTCCGGGTAGATTTGACCATTTTGCTGAGGAACCATTGCCGCTGGGTTTTACCAAGCATGCTGCGAGCCGGATTTTTCAGATTGGCACATCCGGGAGTAAAATAGCGGGCTTCCAGGTTAGTGGCTGTGGGTTGCTCCTGCAAACCGCAGGGTGGGCCATCCCGATACAACCGCTCATCGGTCATGACCAGTTCCATCAGATCGCCAAAGACAAAGGAGCGGTAAATCTGAATCGAGTCGATCGCCCCTTCATCGGGCTCAAAGTCAGGGGCCGCAGGGATATATTCTGCCCAAGCCCGGTTTGCCGCACGGCGACGGCGGGGATTGCGGTTTTGGGATTCATCTGGGGTGTCGATGCTGTATTGCCGGTAGGCATCATTGGCAAATTCGTGGTCATCCCAGATGGCAATGAAAGCAAACTGCTCATGTAAGCGCTGCAGATTCGGGTCAGAGCGATAAGTCCGATATAAATAGCGATAGTCTTCCAGGGTCGTCGCCACCTTTTCACCACTGGGAAGGGCTTGAATGGGACGGACCCCCCCATAGACCTGCTCATAGATATAGTCGCCCAGGTGAACGACAAAATCGACCTCTTCAGTGGAGAGAAACCGCATGGCCGTATAGAAGCCATTGGTGTAGTCCTGGCAACTGATGTAGGCAAATCGAACCTTTGTGATATGGTCTCGACGGGCGGGCAATGTCTTAAAGCGCCCTACAGGACTGACCGCATTGTTGTGGATGAAGCGGTAGTAGTAGGTAGTAAAGGGCTGCAGGGCAGTATTGTGAACCTGAACTTTCGCTGTGTAGTCTTTAGCCGCAGTCGTAACTGCATATCCAGCTAGGACCAATTGCTTAAAATTGGGATCTTGAGCAACCTGAAAAAGTAACACGATCGGGCCGGATTGCTGGGGCTCGACCCTGGTCCAGAGTGTAATTCCATGGGGTTGGGGATCCCCAGAAGCGACACTCTGGGGAAAGATAGGGGAGGCTGCATTGACTGGATCGATCGCCAACAGATGTTGCAATTCCGTCTTTTTTCCCAGGGGCAACCCAGCCAGCTCATGAACCGTCCAGATGGTGACTCCCGTAGCCAGGGAATAGGCCAAAAAGTCTCTTCGCGTCAAACGCTTACCCACAACTGTCCTCCTCCCAACTTCTCAAGACGCCTGCAAGCACTTTTCCTAAAGTAGTCTTTGGCGCTTAAGTTGCTTTTAAGTGGAGTTTAAGACTGGGACATCGGGAGAAGACTATTTCTGAGGCTTTTATCGTCTGTTTTCCAGCCTAATTCCTGCAACCGATGGGGCTCGCCCGTAACCACAATACCTACAGCAGGACAGGAAATCATGACACTCTCATCATCCTGGGCCACAATAATGCAACCGGACAAAAGCTGTTCCGGGCGATCGCAAACCATATTCTGGCCGACTTGCCAATTCATGACGCTCATCAAACTCTAATAAAACTGTAGATCAGTCGGGGGAAGATAACCTCTTACTTTCGTCAGAGATTTCCAAATTTTTCTGGTGGAGATGGTTAGAAATTTGTCTTAAAGAACTGCCCCACTTCCAAAGTCAAAATGGGTTGGCTCAAAGAACTTTGCCGGTTGTTCCCTGCACAACTCAGGTCAGGCCAAGGTATATCCCGCAGTGGTAATCGCCTGTCGGATTTCTGCTGCGGGAACCTGTGTTTCAATATTGACCTGTTTGGTCTGGAGATTGGCTTCAACTTTGGCCATGGGGTCAAGGGCCGTAATGGCCTTGGTAATGGTTTCGCTACAGGCAGAACAGGCCATATCAGGAACAGTGAATTGTAGAGCCATCAGCTTACTCCATTTTGGGGTTGAACGTGATCATTTTCCCATCCCCTGGACAAAATCTAACAGTTGATGGGCCATCTGCAGCTTACTGGCAGGAGCCAGTTCCAGGCTTCGACCCTGCCGATCCAGCAGGATAGCGCGATTCCGATCGCTGGCAAAACCGCTCTCAGGCTGGTCAATAGGATTGGCTGCGATCGCATCCAGTTGTTTACGCTGCAGCTTGTCCAGAGCCGGAGCTAGCATATCCCCTGACTGGGCAGCGAATCCGATCAGCCGCTGGTGGGGCTGTTTTTGCTGTCCTAGCTCAGCCACAATATCAGGAACTGTTTTCAGGGGCAGGCAATCGGGCAGGGCCTGCTTGGACAGTTTTCCGGCACTGTAGGAGGCAGGGCTAACGTCAGCAACCGCTGCTGCCATGATCGTCCAATCACTGCGGGGGAAATGGGTGAGCATGGCTTGGTGCATCTCATCGGCACGGACGATCGGAATTCGGCGAACCGCACCCAGAGGCTCCAGCAGGACATTTTCCATCGGGCCATGGACCAGGGTCACCTCAGCTCCCCGGTGCAGAGCCGCCTGGGCCAGGGCGATCCCCATCCGGCCTGTGGAAGGGTTGCCAATAAAGCGTACTGGATCCAAAAATTCACGGGTTCCTCCGGCACTAATCAGGATGTGCAGGCCAGCCAAATCTCGCAGGCCACGGGTATGCAGCAAGGATTGGATATGAGGCAGAATTTCGGCTGGTTCAGCCATCCGGCCTGCCCCGACCCGATCGCAGGCCAGTTGTCCCTGTCCTGGGCCTACCTGGTGATACCGGGAATCGACACAGAGCTGCTGCCAGTTTCGTTGCACCGATCGCTGTTCCCACATGTCGGTATTCATGGCTGGGGCTAGGAGTACTGGGCAGGTAGAGGCCAGCACCGTATTCGTTAACAAATTGTCAGCCATACCCCAGGCCAGCTTGGCCAGGGTATTGGCGGTCAGAGGGGCCAGTAGAAAGACTTCTGCCCATTCCCCTAGTTCAATGTGCAACGGACGGCCATGAATCGGTTGCCAGAATAATTCATCCGTATAGGCCGGATGGCGGGCCAGGGTTGCCAGGGTCAGGGGCGAGATGAATGCCTGGGCCTTTTCAGTCAGGATCACCCGAACATCCTTCCCCTCCTTAGCCAGGGTGGAAACTACCTCACAGACCTTATAGGCCGCAATGCCTCCCCCCACCCCAATCAAAATACGGTGTTTGTCATATGTCATTTGTCAGTCAATCAGCTTGATGTCAGGCGATCCGTAACAAATATTGCTGGATCCACCATTAGATACCCTCTGATCCATCACGAATGACCAAGTGACTAGTAGATCAAATTAAAGGTTTTCGAGGGGGTGGAGGGGGTGAAACCCCCTCTTGGGGGCGCAGCCCCCAAACCCCCATGTTGCAAAATTTATTGTTTGCAACACTAGTGACCAATGACCCATCTACGATTCGTCGTAAACTTCCAGATCGAGCAGGTGGAGATAGGGTTCTACCAGCTCGGGTCGTTGGAAGGCAACTGCCCGCAGCAAATGCCAGTCCCTCAGACATTCAAAGGGGCTAGTGTAATTATCCTCTTCCAGACGAGTCGCCATTTGCTTGACATCCTCTGCTGTCAGCTGAGAGACCTCTTGTTCCGAAAATGTCGTGGCATTCATCATGGTGCCTCCTGGCAAGGCGTGTGGCAAACCGGATGTAGTTGTGTATACAGCTACTGACCCAATTTTACTGCCTGAACAAAGCTCCGTAGCAAATCTAAAACTGAAATTTGGACTTCATGTCCCATGTCTAACTCATAGTACTGAACATTGATACCTGATGTCATTAGCCGATCTCTGGCTCCCTGAGCAGCCCGGAGCGGTACAACCTGATCCATCCGACCATGAACCATCAGCACAGGTGGGGCCGTCAGTGCCTTGGGGATATCGTGATGCAGGTACCCACTGAGAACCATCAGACCTGCCAGGGGTAGATGCAGACCAACATCCAGCGTCATGGCCCCTCCTTGGGAAAAGCCAGCCAGAAACGTTCGAGATAAAGGAACACCAAGCTTGGCTGCTGTAGCTGGGAGCCACGTCTGTAGCAGAGCTCGACTGGCGGCTAATTCTTCGCCCGGCTGCTCCGGTGCATTGTTCTGGAAACTGTACGCTGTTGGGATGTCGTACCACATTCGCCCGATCGCCGTGTAAGGATGGGGAAAGGGAGCATTGGGCATGGCAATGGCATAATCCGGCAAATGGAGATAGGGAACTAACCCGGCAACATCTTCCGCATTTGCCCCCCAGCCATGCAGGAGCGCAATCAATCCTGTGGGTGCTCCGCCCGTGGCAGGGGGTATCGTAATTGCTTGCAGGGACAAGATTATCCTCCAGACTCAGGTGTGCAAATAACCGTATCCGTTAACGTTAGAAGGATTTCCGCAACGCTTGTGGCAAACGTCACCGACAGCAATACTCCGTGAACAAAGTTTAAGGCCAGGGATACAAATCAATCAATGTTTGCCCCTGGCACTTTGAACTAATTCCCGATCGCTCCTACCATAGTTTCGGTATGACTCCAGTTGGGTATGACTTCTCATCCTGTTTCTTCGTTTAAACCACTGTTTCAATTCCCACAGCTCTGGTTTCGGCTGGGAATCGTTGCCCTGATAGGCTTCTCCTTGTTTCTGCGCCTTTGGGGCCTGGAGCGTTTCAATATCTTTGTCTTTGATGAAGTTTACTATGTCAAATTTGCTCACAATTACCTGACCCAAACCCCTTTTTTTGATGGCCATCCTCCCCTCAGCAAATATCTGATTGCTCTGGGCATTTGGTTAGGAGAACAGGTCTTTACAGGTGCCCAGGTGCCTCGCAATGAGCTGGCGGGCGTTCCGCTCTCGCCCCTGAGCTATCGCTGGCTGAATGCGATCACGGGAACGTTAATTCCCCTGGTAGTGGCAGGGATCGCCTATCAGATCAGCCACCGTCGGACCTTTGCCCTGATAGCAGGAGTCTTTATAGCTCTGGATGGTCTATTTCTGGTCGAGTCCCGGTATGCCCTGAATAATGTCTACCTGGTGCTGTTTGGGCTTCTGGGTCAGTGGCTGCTCTTGATGGCCCTGAATCCTCAAGTGCGACCCCGATCGTTGCACCGGTTTGCCTACTTGCTGGCTTCGGGAACCTTTTTCGGGGCTTCGATCGCAGTCAAGTGGAATGGGCTCTGGTTTTTGTTAGGGATATATCTGATTTGGGGCTGTGCCTGGATGGCGCGACTGCTCGATCGCCATCGGGTGCGATCAAATAGGGCCTTAAATGAAGATGAACCCAGAAGCCAACCCAGAGAGACCCAGAGACCCTCTATTCAGAACCTGACGAGCTTGAGTTTACCAACCCTACTGCTTTATCTGGGAGCAGTGCCTGTAATCGTTTACAGCCTGATCTGGATTCCTCACTTGAAACTGGAGCCGATGTTTGGCTTCTGGGAGGTACAAAATCAGATCCTGAGTTATCACCAACGAGTCGGTGGGAATGAGCCTTCCGTCCATCCTTACTGTTCTGCCTGGTTTACCTGGCCCTGGATGAGTCGTCCAGTGGTTTATGTCTACGAAACAGCCCGTAACTTGACGGAAATTGTGCCGATAAAACCAGCTCCCCCTGCTACAGAGGTCAGGCTCGTCTACGATGTTCACGCCATGGGAAATCCGTATCTCTGGTGGTTTTCTATGGTGGCGCTGTTGGGTCTGATCTGGATGCTGATCCAACAGTGGACCAGCCACCTCCGCTTTTCTCCCCGATCGGAAGCCAGCCTGATCCTCTTTACTGGCCCTGATCTCTGGATAGTGATCTATGTTGTCCTGAATTATGCCGCCAGCCTCTTGCCCTGGGTGCGAGTGACTCGCTGCACGTTCATTTACCACTACATGGGAGCCCTGGTATTCGCCACCCTCGGGTTGGCCTGGGTCGTCGATCGCTGGTTACAGGGTCGTCAGCAGTGGCAACGATTGCTGGGGATTGCCATCATCGTCGTCATCGGGGTTGCTTTTGTCTATTGGTTACCCCTTTTCCTGGGACTCCCCCTTTCGCCAGAAGCAGGCCAGAACCGCCGTTGGTTGCCGACCTGGTAGTTGAGACGCGATTAATCGCGTCTCAATGGATTAATCGCGTCTCAACGGGAGGTATCAACCACCGAAGATTTTCTGAAAGGCAGGCCGCTGTTTTAACCGGCCAATATAATCTGCGATCGCAGGATAAGCCTCATAATTAATGCCCAGCATCAGGATGGCATAGAACAGGGTAGCTCCCATGGCCACATCCGCAGCCGTGAACCTATCCCCCAGGAAAAAGGGCTGGTTCTGCAAGAGCTGATTCAGGGGAGGCAGGAGCCGGGGCATTTCCTTCTCACGGGTAGCTTCGACAAACATGGCTGACATCGTGGCATTGGCACAAAGTGCCCACTGGGAAATTAGGGCTCGGTCTTCCGGAGAGGTCAGAGTTTGATCGTATTTATCCGCCAGATAGATTAGGATGGCCCCCGATTCCCACAGTTTGAAGTCTCCATCCACGATCGCAGGCACCTTCCCCAGGGGATTGATCTCGGTGTAAGGGGGACGCAGATGCTCTCCGGCCTGCATATCCAGTTGGACAAATTCATAGGGTAGCTGAAGTTCTTCCAGGTACCATTTGACGATCGTCGCCCGACTGCGGGCACCACCGTAGAGTTTCAGCATGAACTAGCTTCTCCAGCTAAAGGTCATTGGTCACAAGTGTTACTGAGAAAATTGATTCCATCACGAATCACGTCTGGCAACAGCTCGATCACCAACGGTAGGTATAGCAAATTTCAGAGGAACCGCACAGATTGATGGGGCAATGAACCCGATCGGGTGAGCCCCATGACCAGTCCTCCTTCCTGGGTAACCCCAGCGCACTCATCACTGTAGAGGGTAGACTCAGGTGTCGGTTGGGTGAACCGAAGTGAACCCCAACACCAGTAAGGCCAATGCTCAATTCAAGCCCAACACTTCCTGAGACTTTTCAATGATTTCATCGGGGTCGAAGGGCTTGGTCATGTAAAGATCAGCACCCACGTTACTCCCGCGCTGCCGATCGAACTCCTGCCCTTTAGCCGTGAGCATAATGATATAGGTGTCTTTGATGCCAAATTCGTTCTTGACGGCGTTGCAAACGTCAAAGCCGTTCATTTTCGGCATCATCACATCCAAGAAGACCAACTGTGGCCTTTCTGCCTTGATGGTTTCAAGGGCTTCCTCGCCGTTGCTGGCCGTGAGCAATTCCACCCCTTCGTCTTCCAGATCTTCCAGGGTTTGCTCAATTAAGAGCCGAATGTGAGGCTCATCGTCCACGATCAGGATCTTCTTTGTCATTAACTCTGCCATCAGCTCTATTCTGGTATCTAATATAAGACTTCAAAAACCTCTACGGTCTTGCGTTTCCCCTTAACCGTCAAATCTCCACATTCTTTGAAGCTAAATAGGTGGCGGGTGGCATCGTAAACACTGCGGCTGACGAGAATTTGCCCCCCCTCTGCGATCGATTGCAGGCGAGAGGCAATATTCATCTCATCGCCGATCGCCGTGTAATCCATGTGCTGGGGAGAACCAATGTTACCGACCACGACTGGACCGCTACTGATCCCGATCCCGGTTCTGAAATTTTCCCGAATCCAGGTCGTTGGCACTTCCTGAATCCGTTTCTGCATGGCGATCGCAGCCCGGATGGCCTTTTCCTCACATTCCCTCAGGTGGGTCGGAGCCCCGAACAAAGCCACGATCATATCGCCAACAAATTTATTGACCGTCCCTTCATAGTCAAAAATGACCTCAACCATGTGGGTAAAGTATTCGTTCAAGTACCCAACGATTTGTTCTGGAGCCAGTTCTTCACACTTGGTGGTGAAGCTTCGGATATCGGAAAACAGCATCACAATATCGGATTTGACAGGTTCCAGGGAGATATCATCCTTGGCTTGCAGAATGGCCTCAACCACCTGGGAAGGAACGTAGCGTTCCAGGTTACTTTTAATCCGCTCTTCTTTCAGCTTATTGGCATGCAGCATTGCATTTTCGATGGCAGAAGCGGCCTGGGAAGCCAAGGCATTAAAGAGCTTTAAATCTGCAGCTGTGTAATTAACGGGTTCTACACTACTGAGATTGAGGACCCCCATCACCCGATCCTTGGTTTTCAGGGGTGCACAGATGAGGGAAGCAAACTGGTATTCACCAGGGATAACGCGATGGTCGGTGGAGACATCATTCACGATTTCCCCAATGCCCGATTGCAGAACCATCCCAATGATTCCCTTTCCAGGCACGATCGACAGCTTATGCTGATACTCTGCGCCAAAGGCGGCCAGGATTTCAAACTCTTGACGGTCCTGATTGAAAAAAACCACGGAACCACTGGTGCCACGAATGAGCCTTTGGGCCTCTTCTAGCACCAGATTGGCGACTGCCTGCAGGTCCAGGTTGGCGGTGATTTTTTCCGAAATGTCATAGAGCAGGGTAATTTCTTTGTACTTATCCAGAGTTTCCCGGGCCAGCATCTTCTGTTCTAGTTCCCGGATGGCCAGATGGATTAATAGGGAAGCAATGATGGCTGTGCCTGGATTGCCGAAAACCCAGCCCAGTACTTCCCCATTCAGTTCGATCGGATGCTTTTCAGATAAAGCATCGATACTATCGCCCCAAAGCAGCGTTCCATCGAGGTTTTGAATCGCGATTGGCCTGTCGAGCACTGCCACCAACTCACTCACCAGGGCTGCAACGTCCTTCCGCTTCACAAGTCTCTTGAGATTGATGGCAGTCATGGTTGTCCATCCTCATCCACAATCAGGCCCCCTGTGCTTGAACCACCCTGCATGGGCAGGATGCAATTTAAATAACCCATCTGTACTGTTCTTCGAGTTTGGGATCAGGGTTCCGGAAGAGAACAGGAAGCCTGTCCTGAAAATTCCGCATCAAGCCGACTGACTGCGGGCCTGTTTCACCATAGCAATTAAAGTGTGATGAGCGTCTTCCGAATCCTGCAGGGTGTGGTCAAAGGTAATACGCAGGGGAACTTCCCCGATCGAAGACTGGGTTACCAGATCCATACCCTGGGGGTCGATCGCCACCATCCGGGCTGCTGTTGCCTCTGTGCTCCCCCCAAAGACCTTGGCATAGAGCAGAATGGCCTCGGCGTGGTCTTCGTTCATGTGGGTACAGATGCGATCACTAATTTCTGGGGTAATTACATCAGCCATATTGATTCTGTTCTCTCGGGTGTTGTACTCAGGTTTTATTTGTCTCGTGGAACCAAACGGGTGAAACACCTGTAGGACATAGAGTATTGTAACAATTATGCTTTTCCCAACCTCTCCACCGCCCCAATCTTCTGCAGGGCTGGAAACCTTAAGGATGTCTGCATGAACCGGAATGCAAGCAGTTTGAGATTCCAATGGTGGCTGTGCCCAGTCAGCACTCAACTAGCATAGGAGTTTTATGAATAAAATGAGTAATGCTTAGTCCTATTTCCGTAATAGAAATATTTTTGCGATTCTACTCCCCAATTTTTTATGGCACCTGAATCTGCGCAACTCCGGATCCTGATTGTTGAAGATGACCCAATGATGCAACTGGGGCTGGAGCAGTCCCTCCAGGCGGAGCCTCACTTTACGATCGTGGGTCAGGCTGATGATGGGTATCTGGGAGTAGAAGCAGCACTGAAACTAAAGCCAGACCTCATTATTATGGATATTGGCCTGCCCCGTTTGGATGGGATCGAAGCCACCAAGCGGATCAAGGAAGCACTCCCAGACGTGCGGGTTGTTGTCCTGACCTCCCACACCACAGAGACAGAAATTGTGGCGGCCCTATCCACTGGGGCCGATGCCTATTGCATCAAGGGAGCCCGTGTGGACCGACTTCTGGCCGCGATTGCCGCAGCTCAAGAAGGGGCCATTTATCTGGATCCTCAAATCGCTCGCCGGGTGGTGGAGCACCTGAAACCCCCAGCTAATGTCAACAATCTGGCCCAACTTTCAGATCGGGAACTGGAGGTCTTAAAGTTGATGGTAGATGGGCTCAGTAATCCGGAGATCGCAGCGAAGCTTTACCTCAGTCCCAATACCATCAAAACCCATGTTCGCGGGATTATGAATAAGCTGGCTGTGGACGATCGGGTTCAGGCCGCTGTGGTAGCCCTCCGCAGTGGATTGGTTTAAGTTGTCATTTGTCATTTGTACTGACTTGATCATTGGGTTATTAATCATCAATCAATCACCCATAACTAATGACCAAGCCAAACCCACTCCGGCCTTGCGGGCTATCCCTCCTAGGAGGGGATGAAACCAATCAAACATGACTAATGCGTAATGACAATTCCTAATTGGCAAGTTGCAAAAACCTACGAGGATATTCTCTATCACAAAGCAGATGGCATCGCCAAAGTGACGATTAACCGTCCCCATAAGCGCAATGCCTTTCGTCCCCGAACCGTGTTTGAACTGTATGATGCCTTCTGCAATGCCCGTGAAGACAGCCGTATTGGGGTGATTCTACTGACCGGGGCAGGGCCTCACAGCGATGGTAAGTATGCCTTCTGTGCTGGAGGGGACCAGAGCGTGCGAGGCCAGGGGGGCTATGTGGACGAAGAGGGTGTACCTCGCTTGAATGTGCTAGACCTGCAGCGGCTGATCCGCTCCATGCCTAAGGTGGTGATTGCTCTGGTGGCTGGGTATGCGATCGGGGGGGGCCATGTCCTTCACATCATCTGCGATCTGACGATCGCCGCAGATAACGCCATCTTTGGCCAGACAGGTCCGAAGGTGGGTAGTTTTGATGGGGGCTTCGGAGCCAGTTACCTGGCCCGGATTGTAGGCCAGAAGAAAGCAAGGGAGATCTGGTTCCTCTGCCGACAGTACACAGCTCAGCAGGCTTTGGAGATGGGGCTGGTGAATACGATCGTCCCGGTGGAAAACTTGGAAGCCGAAGGGATTCGCTGGGCTCAGGAGATTCTGGAAAAGAGCCCGATCGCCATTCGCTGTTTGAAAGCTGCCTTTAATGCCGACTGCGATGGGCAGGCCGGTCTGCAGGAGCTGGCTGGTAATGCCACCCTGCTGTACTACATGACCGAAGAGGGGGCTGAAGGGAAACAGGCTTTCCTGGAAAAGCGTCCCCCCAACTTTCGCCAGTACCCCTGGCTCCCCTAATTTCACACTGGGAGGCAGGATTTCTGACTCCTGCCTCCTGGCATCAAAATTTCTGTTGCGGAAAGTGAAACAACTCAAAAATTGGACCTGTTTGTAGACATACTGGTTGTTGTCAATGCCCCTTAGCCATGTCTACAGGACCGATCGCCATGAGATTACTGCGGGTTTTGCTTTCCTTCTGTCTGGTTTGTGTGGCCCTGGTTAGTTTTGCCCCTGAAGCCTGGGCGTTTTGCGGATTCTATGTTTCTAAAGCGGACACCAGCCTTTATAACCGGGCGTCCCAGGTGGTGATTGCCAGGGATGGCGATCGCACCATCCTGACCATGGCCAACGACTATCAGGGGGATGTGAAAGACTTTGCGATCGTGGTGCCGGTGCCGGTGGTCCTGAAGGAAGAACAGGTGCGGGTGGGCAATCCCAAGATTATCGAGCGGCTGGATGCCTTTAGCGCCCCGCGCCTGGTGGAGTACTTTGATTCCGATCCCTGTGCCATTCGTAAGGTTGCGCGGCCATCAGCAGTTGGACAGGCCACTTCAGAACGGCGGGAAAGTGCGGGAAATCGGGCTGCCGATGCACTGGGGGTGACGATCGAGGCCCGGTTCACGGTTGGGGAGTATGACATTCTGATTCTGAGTGCAAAGGAATCGGATGGGCTGGCGACGTGGCTGACTTCGAACGGCTACCGCATTCCCCAGGGGGCCAGCCAGCTCCTGCAGCCCTACTTACGGCAGAAGATGAAGTTTTTCGTCGCTAAGGTCAACCTGGCCGAGTACAACAAGTCGGGCTTCCAGTCTCTGCGGCCCCTGATGATGGCCTATGAGTCTCAGAAGTTCATGTTGCCGATTCGTCTGGGAATGATCAATGCCCAGAGCGAGCAGGACCTGGTCGTCTACATTCTTTCTCCCAAGGGACAGGCTGAGGTCACGAACTATCGAACGGTGAAAGTGCCCTCTGGGGATGAGATTCCCGTGTTTGTGAAGAATGAATTTGGCAACTTCTACAAGTCCATGTTTCAGAATTCCTATACTCGGGAAGGGAAAAAAGTGGCCTTCCTGGAATATGCCTGGAGTATGAGCAATTGCGACCCCTGCTCCGCTGACCCCCTGAATTCGGATGAACTGCGGCAGGCTGGTGTCTTCTGGCTCACACCCAATGGTCCTTACCGGCAGGTTTTTATTACCCGCCTGCATGTTCGCTATACCAGGGACAAGTTCCCAGAAGACCTGATGTTCCAGGAAACCTCAAACCAGGAGTCTTTCCAGGGAAGGTATGTGCTGCGGCATCCCTATACGGGCGAGGTCCAGTGTCGGGAAGGGCAGGCATATCGTCGATCGCTGCCGGTCCGCTTTGAAAGAGAAGCCCAGACCCTGGCCCGATTGACCGGGTGGGACATCCGTGATATCCGTAGGAAGGCTAATCTGACCCAGACCCAAACCCCACCCTGGTGGGAGAATGTCTGGCCCAAGTAGAAGACCTCAGGATACCCATGACACCAACCGAGACCATTACCGTCACTGCCCGCTTTAAAATCAAGCCCGGACTGGAAGGAATGCTCAGGCGAGAACTGGATACTGTCATGGCGTTAACCCGAAATGAGACGGGTTGCATCAGTTACAACCTGCACCAATCTGATAGCGACCCGCTCCAGTTCCTTATGCTGGAGCAATGGGTCAGCCAGGAAGCCTTGGATGAACATCTCCAGATGCCCTACATCAAATCCCTGTTTGTCAAGGCTGCCATGCTGTTAGCTGAGCCCGTCGAGCTTGATTTCTGGAAATCGCTGATCTGATTCGTTTAATCCCTGGTGGATATCAAGCAATATTTCACAATGCCATAGGCAAAGGTCATGCCCCACAAAATCGAATCAATCCAGAGCTGACCCATGGCCATAATCCAGAGACTGATCAGAATGACCCCAACCCCATTGGCGATTAACACGGGCAGACGACTTTGAAATGATCGGGGTTGAATGTCGATCGCAGGTGCTGGCAGCAAGTGAATGGTTGCCAGGGTGTTAAACCAGATCTGGCTCAGTAAAACAACCAGGGATCCCCAGCCCAGGAAAAACGAGGCAAGATAAAAACCCCCTAATTCAATGACGATCGTGCTCACTGTAATCCAGTAGAACTGATCTAAACGAGGATCCTGAAGGTGCTGTTTGGCTACAGTAATCTGCTCCAGATCGATGACAGCCATACGCGCCTGATCAATGCAGAACAATACCAAACCGGGAGCTAGCAATTGATGGCTTAATTCATGCTCCCAAATCACCTGTCCTAACAAAATCCCCAGGGCTGCAGGACAGAAGAGTCCAAAGATGACCCAAGTGATCAAGGGTCTTATCGATGATCCAGCAGTTACCAATCCTGACCCTCCCTGATTCCTTGCTAGCGTGTATACAGAATCTCTGAAAAGTTTGGCCCCAGTAAGTAGACTCGCGTGAAATCCCCTCTCAAGAGGAAATTATGGATAGACGGTAGCTAACTCCTTCCTTAAGAAGCATGTCGATTTTAAGGGATTTTTCTACCGATGGGAACGGAAGCCACAACTCATTCATCCGGACAAAACACAACAAAAAGGACACCCCATTAGAGGGAGTGTCCTGGAAGCACTTTAGAGCTATCCTGTCTCAGAGGTCTCTAGAGCAGTCAATCATCAAGCAGGGATACCCAGTTGGGCTGCAACTCGGCTATGCATGGATAGTTGACGATGACGATCGGAAAGATGATGCTGAATTACTAACAGACGGGCTTTTTCTTCGAGGGAAGGGATGGGTTTTTCACTGGCACGATCGGCGGCACCCCGATACTTCACTTCCAAATCAGTTTCATGCTTGGAAAAACGGCGCAGAGCTTGTACCAACCAGGTCAACCCTGCATATTTCCGGGTCACACCATCATTGGCTACTGTGACAGCAGGAGGATTATAGTCGTAAACAACGCCGCGATAGGTTAATTGCATAATTCGCCTCTCATTTCAGGGTGTAGGTGTTTCGGGAGGCGCGTTCCTTCGGGAAGAGTCCCTACTTCCGTCTCTCTCGCCCGGCTGAAAACCAATCAAAAAGATCCAGTTAAACCAGGTTGACCGAGAAAAAGAGATGAACGATTTATTTCATATCTGTATTATAAGATACGGTTTTGATTCTTGTTGTCAGGAGTTCATGAAAGTTTATCCCTAATAATTAATGTCCTACCCCATTGTTCAGGTCGATACATTCACCGATCGTCCTTTCGCCGGAAACCCGGCAGCTGTCTGTGTTTTGCCCCAGCGAGAACCGGACGACTGGATGCAGACGGTGGCCCAGGAAATGAATCTGTCAGAGACGGCCTTTCTCTTGCAACAGGTTGATGGGTACAATTTGCGCTGGTTCACACCAGCCGTTGAAGTTGATCTCTGTGGCCATGCGACCCTGGCCAGTGCCCATGTCCTGTGGTCAGAAGGATATCTCCCTCTCAATACACCGGCCCGCTTCTTCACCCGCAGTGGCTTATTGACAGCCCAGCGTCAGGGCGACTGGATTGAGCTGGACTTTCCTGCCACTGTGGCGGCAGCAGTTTCTCCCCTGCCCGACCTGGAATCAGCCCTGGGAGTAACAGCCACCTTTGTCGGGAAAAACAGCTTCGATTACCTGATCGAAGTGGAGTCTGCTGAAGTGCTGCGGGCCATCCAGCCAGACTTTGCCCGGCTCAGAACCCTGGGAGGATTGCGTGGGGTGATCGTCACCAGTGCTTCTGATCACCCGGAGTACGATTTTCTATCCCGATTCTTCGCTCCGGGTGTGGGCATTGACGAAGATCCTGTGACAGGCTCAGCCCACTGCTGCTTGGGGCCTTACTGGCGCGATCGACTCCACAAGGATGAATTCACCGCCTATCAGGCATCCGCCAGGGGGGGAGTAGTTCGGGTTCGCTGTGCGGGCGATCGGGTACTCCTGGGGGGACAGGCGGTAACGGTGCTGCGAGGGGAATTAGGTTGAATTATTGAATTATGGGGCTGGTTTCAACTCCGCCAGAATCCGATAGCGCACATGGTTGAGGGACAGGTTACCGATCGAGAGCCGATGGGCCTCATCCACACTTTTCCCTGAAGCTTTATCTGGCGTCTTCACCGCCTCAAAAGTAATTCCCTTGCCGATCTCCGTGTGATACCAGGCCAGCCCCATGAAAAAGCGAGTGGGATAAGGCCCGCCATCCTGAATGTCATCCGGGTTGGATTCCATGGGAAACCAGCCAAACCCTGGCACATAGAATTCCATCCAAACATGGTTGAAATCTGGTTCCAGAGGGACAAAAGGCCGATCGGGGTGCTTGGGACACTTATAACGACCCACTGTGCGACAGATGATTCCATTCAGGCGGGCCAGAGCCAGCAACACCCCCAGATACTCCCCGCAGGAACCAATCCCCCGCTCAAGAGCCACGTCTGGGGTATCGATGTAAGGTTTGATGCCATAGGAGAGGCGATCGTAAACATAGTTGCGGATCTTCAGGATCTTGCGGAGCAGATTGGTTTCGGTTCCGATCGACTCCCTAGCTGCCTCTTTGATCAGGTCCGTTCCCATCGCCAGCTCATCATTATCCACCAGGTAGCGGGCCTCATACTCTGGGGGCGCAGCAGGCAGATTTTCCACCTGTCTGGGCGAAAGGAGATACTTGATGCCCCAGACCTCAATCACCGCCTTCCAGCCAAAAATGCGCCGTTCCCCTGATTTCAACCGATCGAACTTAAACAGAGCCACCCGCTGCCCATCCTGAACTTCTTCGATGAAGGGCATCCCCACCGACTCCACCTGACGCACTTTTTGGCGAGGGGTCTCAGCGGGTAGGGCAATCCGCCACTCTACCTGCTGCAGATCGGCATCTTGCAAGTCAGAAGCTTCTACCGGCGACAATTCCTCCACATAGGAGAGCTCTACCAGGAAACCATTGGAGAGTGCGTAGTGCTCGTCCTGGTAATAGTGATAGTACAGGGGATGAATGAACGTGCGATCGCGGTAGGTTAGCTCTACCGGTGGGTCAGCGTTGGGATTGTCTCGAATATAGGGTTCTTCCAGGGCATAGGCCACATAGAGGGTATCGCCACAGAAAGTAAGGCCAGAAGGTCTGTCAAAGGGCGTCAATACGCTGAACTGCACATTTCCCAACCCCCGATCGAGGCAATAAACCGTTTGTTCTTCCCGATCGCAGACCCAGAGTTCTTCATGGCGCACTGTCAGATTTTCAATCCCTATTCCCGGCGCATAAAAGCGGGTGATCTGCTTGCCGGTGCTGGCATCTAAAACGTAAATATAACCGGCACGCTGACTGGAGGCATAAACGGTGTTTTCCCAAACGGCCACCCCATCAATTTCGTAAGGCAGATTGACGACATGTTCTGCCTTAGCCTCTACCGATAGCAATCCTGCCGAAATATCTTTAAACAGGTAGATTTCTTCGTCCTGAAATCGATACAGGTCATTGCCTCGACTGAACCAGAGGGCATTCTCCCAGAGGGCTAGCCCACTCGCGTTTTTGAACTCTTCTGTGTGGTAGGGGTTCAGGACGATAGAACTGTCACTACCCGGGCGGACCTGCAGCAGATATCCCTGCAGAGCATCGATCGCCAGAATAGTGTCTCCCAGAACAGTCAGACCACGCAGCTCTGACGCTCCGATCGGTCGGATGGTTTGTAACCAGGGATTCTGCTGAATCGTATTGAGGTCGGGCATCTGCTGGGACATGGTTAGTCAAACCCTGATAGGAGAATAGCCTGCAAGACTGCAAACTCTCCAATCATAGTCAATTTGTATCCCCTGTCCGATACAGAGAACACTTTCTGTCCCTAAACTACCATCCCTCCTCAGGATTTCGGTCCTTCGGGCCATCGGCCATGAGCCGAGCTGCCAGCACCCCACCCAAAAAGCCGAACAGATGCCCCTGCCAGGAAATTCCCGGTTGGGAGGGCAATACGCCCCAGATCAACCCGCCGTACAGGAAGCCCACAATCACAGAAATCAAGATGGAGGGAATATTCCGTTCAAAGAACCCCCGCATCAGCAGATAGCCCAAGTAACCAAAGATGACCCCACTGGCCCCAATGTGAACCGTCCAGGGAGGGGCAATTAACCAGGTGCCCAATCCCCCCACCAGCATGACAATGATCGACACCACAAAAAAGTCACTGGTGCGACGCAGCATCACAAACCAGCCCAGGGTAATGAAGGGAATGGTATTGGCGATCAGGTGCCCCAGCCCTCCATGGAGAAAGGGTGCAAACAGGATACCCCGCAGGCCAGTGATGTTGCGGGGACGAATTCCATAGCGATCGAGGGTTCCTCGAAAAACGAAGAGGTCAATCAGCTCAATGGCCCAAAAAATTGCGGTGATACTGCCCAGGATCACCGCCTGGGTCTTCAATTCCTCGGCAATGCCTGATTTTTCGGTACTCATGGGTTTAAGTGTGTGAGTTGAACTGGGAGTTATAGTTCTTATCTCTTCTAATCATGGAATAAATTCTTCCATCTGGGGTGTGATCCACAGGCACCTAACTGATGGAATAGCTGAAGTTCACTTCAGAGGATAATGCTCCTGGTACTCCACCAGTTCAATTTCATTTCCATCCGGGTCATCAATGTAAATTCGGTGTTTGGTTTCCGGTGAGGTATAGGTGTAGTACTCAATCCCATTGGCTTCCAGAAATGCCTTCATTTGATCGCCATCCTGAATTACAAAGCCAACATGGTTAATGCCGATCGAGTCATAGGGCCGATGGGTCCGGATGGCCTGGGGAGTCTCAGTTAAGGCGACATAGAACTGGTGATTCCCTAGGTGCATCCAGCGCTTGCCCTCGTTTTCTCCTTCCGCACGCACGTACCAATCCGGAAAAAGCTTCTGGTAGAAATTTCTGCTGGTATCCAGGTCCTCCACTGCGAGATTGAGGTGTTCAAATCGGTTGAAGTTCATACCATCCTCCGGAATCAGATTTGTCGTTAATTAAATTGTAGTCATAACGAGTATGATTTTCGGGATACCCTATCCCTTTGGGCGAAATAGCGGATGAAAGGAACTCATCCAGATGATTAGGATGAGTCCGACATCTTGAATGTGCTTCCAGCGCAACATTAGTGACTTCTACAGGAAGTTCTGTTGGGGTCAGGCGTACTGGACTGAAGCACTCAAAAATTCTTTGTCCAAGTTCAATTGTGATCTGCCGATGGAGAGGAGTCTCTCCCGGTAGATTTGTCCTGCGTTGATATCAGGGCTGTCTCTCATCACTTATGGAGTTGTTGTCAGGATGCATGCAAATCTTCGATCGTTCCCTTTCTGGAACCCCTTACTGGTTCTGATTCTCATGGGATTTCCCCTCAGTCTTCGAGGCCATGCCGGAGAGCTGAGTCAGAGCCTGCCCCCACCCCCTCAGTCCGATGGGCAGTCCACGAATCCCAGCCAGAGTCGCTTCGATCAACCGGGGCCAGAAGTTACGCCAGCACCGCTCGCTCCTCCTGTTTTGCGGACAATCCCTGCACCCACCACAGAATCTGTCGATCGGCCTGCCGCTGAACAACAAATCCGAATTGACAGGATTCAAATTGTGGGCAATACCATTCTGTCTAGTCAGGAACTTCAGGCTCTTACCCAACCCCTGGAAGGGCGGGAAGTGACGATCGCAGAGCTGGTAGCCCTGGCCGATCGCATCACCCAGCTTTATCTACAGCGAGGGTACATCACCTCCCGTGCTGTTATCCCCAACCAGTCTCTGGTGGATGGAAAGGTGCAGATCCAGGTGGTGGAAGGCACTCTGGAGAGCGTTGAGATTGAAGGCACCCAGCAGGTCAGTCAGGACTACATTCGCGATCGTATTGCCCTGGCTCAACTCAAACCCCTGAACCAGTTTGCTCTGGAAGACCAGTTGCGGCTGTTGCAGGCAGACCCATTATTCAAGTCTGTTACCGCATCTCTACGTCCCGCTTCCAGGCCAGGGCAGGCGGTGCTGACCGTGCAGGTGGAAGAGGCAAATCCCCTGGTGATCGGGACCAACATCGACAACTATTCCCCACCGGCTGTCGGAGGAGAACGGGCGGGAGGCAGCCTCACMRATCGCAACCTGAGTGGGACTGGAGATCAGCTCTCGATCGCTGCCACGAGCACCTTGACGGGGGGTGCCCAGCAGTACGACCTGAGCTACCGGATTCCCCTCAACCCGATGAACGGGACGTTGCAGTTCCGCTATGCCCCCAGCAGCTACCACATTACGGATCCAGCCTTTGCCAGCTTTGGGATCCGGGGTAGGAGCGATCTGTACGACCTCAGCTTCCGGCAACCACTGATTCGCACCCCCAGAGARGARTTRGCCCTGTCCGTGGGACTGACCCATCAGAGCGGCCAGACTTTTATCTTCGAGGATATTCCGGCCCCCTTTGGTCCCGGTGCAGATGGCAATGGAGTGACCCGSACCAGCGTAGTCAAGCTGGGCCAGGATTACGTTGCGCGTGATAGTCAGGGAGCCTGGGGGTTGAGATCGCAGTTCAATATGGGCACGGGCCTGTTCGATGCCACCAGCAATCCGGCTCCGATTCCCTCTGGTCAGTTCTTCAGTTGGTCAGGTCAGGTGCAGCGGTTGCAGGTACTGGACTCGAACCACCTGCTGATGCTGCAGGGAGAGGTGCAACTGAGTGCAGATCCGCTGCTCCCTTCTCAGCAGTTTGTGATTGGGGGTGGACAGTCGGTGCGAGGGTATCGGCAAAATGCCCGATCGGGAGACAACGGGTTTCGCTTGTCGATCGAAGACCGCATCACCGTGGCCCGTGATGGAACGGGAGGTGCTGCCTTTCAGGTTGCCCCCTTCATCGACATGGGAGCTGTTTGGAACTCTGGTCCCCTGCCCCTGCCCCGCAATACCTTCCTCTCAGCCGTAGGAGTGGGACTGCTCTGGAACCCTGACCCAGCATTAGATGTGCGACTGGACTACGCCATGCCCTTCATCAACCTGAGCGATCGGGGCAGCAACATCCAGGATGCAGGACTGCACTTCAGGATCAACACCCGCTTCTAATCCCGATCCAAACCCACCCCGGCCCTGGGGGCCACCCCTCCCCAGAGGGGATGAATCCGTGCAGGCGTTGCATGCAACGCCTCTTCTATTCCCCATAATTCTTCCCTTAATATCACCATGACCAGCAACAAACAGCAACGCCGCAACTTCTCTATCCTTGTTTTCAGCCTGATGGCCAGCAGTTCTGCCCTGGTAGGACTGGCGCTGAGCCTGCTCCCCGCCCAGGCCCAGATTACCCCAGCCGCAGATGGAACAGGAACGATCGTTCACGTCAACGGCAACCAGTTCGATATCTCAGGCGGAACGCAAGCGGGCAGCAACCTGTTTCACAGCTTCCAGCAACTGGGTCTAACGCAAGAGCAGATTGCCAACTTCATGGCCAATCCCAACATTCAGAACATCCTGGGACGGGTAACAGGCGGAGATCCTTCGGTGCTCAACGGCCTGATCCAGGTCACAGGGGGCAATTCCAACCTGTTTCTGATCAATCCAGGCGGGATTATTTTCGGTCCCAATGTCCAGTTGAATGTCCCAGCAGCATTCACCGCCACCACCGCCAACGGGATTGGGATGGGCAACGGCATATTCAGCGCCAGTGGCCCCAACGATTACAGCACATTGCTGGGCAATCCCGACTCCTTTGTGTTCACGATCGCGCATCCCGGAGCGATCGTCAACCTGGGCGATCTGACGGTGAAAGACGGACAGAGCCTGGTGCTGACGGGTGGAACGGTCATCAGCAGCGGCAAGCTGGACGCTCCCAACGGTCAGATCCTGGTGACAGCGATGCCCGGTGACAGCAGCCTGCGGATCAGCATTCCCGGTTCCCCTCTGAGCCTGGAGATTCCCAAACCGAATGACTGGAACGGGTCGATCGCCACTTTGAGTCAACTCCTCTCTGGCACAGGCAGCCCGGTGAATGGCATCACCACTGACGCAGACGGCACGGTGCATCTGACGGGTGCCAATTTACAGATCCAGCCAGGGGATGGGGTGGTGCAGCAGGCGAGGGCCGCCCAGGTGACGATCGGGGCGGCGCACAACCTGATTCTGGCTCCGGTAGATGATACTAATCCCGCCAGTTTGACTGCCAACCGTAACCTGAGCCTGATGGCAGGCAATCAGGTCATCGTCAGAGACTCAAAGGCTCAGCCTGTCTCTGTGCAAGCAGGAGGGGATTTGACCGTATTGGGTCAGCAGGGCATTGATATCCTGGCTCTGAAACATCCAGAAGCCGGACAGGCATTCCAGAGCCTGGGGGACATGCGCTTCCTCAGCGATGGCACCATTTCTGGGGATGCCCACTTTGCTTCTCAGGGGAGAATTTCTTTCCTGACCCTGAGTGGGGAGAATGGTAATTTCGTCAGCTATTATGACCCGATCGTCTCTTCAGACCAGGACGTGCGGATAGGCAACTACACCGGCGCATCCCTGAAGGTGGAAACCCTGGGCAGCATCTACGCTGGGGATATCACGATCACCAGTCCTGATACAAGTCTGGTAGGAACTGACCTGGACATCCCCACCCTGACCGGCAGTGCCGCCCTGATCCTGAGAGCGGGTCTGCCGTCTCTGGCCAATCCCGTCAACCTCAGCACCCAGAACCTGCTGCTGAAAACGGGGGGGGCGGTGGCCAATGTGCTCTACCAGGCCAATGAACTGGCTGTGCCACCAGGTTACTCTAGTACAGTTGGGACGGCGATCAACGCCAATGGGGATGTGGCCGGGTATGGCTATGATGCCAGTGGGAATGCCATCGCCGCCGTATTTCCCCAGAGTGGGCCTTCCTTGGGACTCTGGCAAATCCCTGGTTACGCCTGGACTCCGGCGATCGGGATGAGCGATAGCGGCATGGTCGCCATC